>JBCDGT010000050.1:0-9631 GCA_038750915.1 Bacteroidota bacterium | reverse complement strand
GCTACGGGAATGAAGTATTTACCAAAACATCCAGCCTTAAGACGGCATATCGACCATTTCTGGATAGAGGAAAAGGCAGGTGAATTGTTTAGTGAGGCCCCTCCCTTGCTTGATTTTCCCGGCTTGTGCCCTGAACTCATCTTCGTACTTGATGGCTACTATACCATTCATTACCAAGGGCGAAAAGAGCGGGTAAGCAATAACCGTTTGTACAGCTTCATTTACCAGGATGTTCTGCTAGACTGCTCTACCCTAAAGTCTTTTGCCATCGTCCGGTTTAAGCCACGAAATCTATCATCCTTACTCCCTTTTATTCCTTATTCTGCTCCAGAGGTAATGCGTAATTCAGTTTGCCGGATAGAAGATATTTTTAGCAAACCGCCAACGTGTCCGACCAAGCATTTGGCAGCCCTTCCAGCACTGATGGTTGGTCAGGAACTAGAGAATTGGTTGTTGCAGCAATACCGACCGGAGCACGAAGGCTTTCTAGCTGATTTGGCCGCCGAGTTGCCTAATGGCGGTAGCCCTAAAGAAGTGATGGCCAAAACAGGCTACTCTTATTCCACTCTGGAACGGCATTATAAGCGAGATACTGGCCTCAGTCCCAAGCAATACCAAAGACTTCAACGCTTCCGGCGAGTGATCAACGAATTATACCGCTCCCACAATACGGACTGGGTCCACTACGTCGTTCGGAATGGCTTTTACGACCAGAGTCATTTAATCCGAGAGGTGAAACATTTCAGTCGGCGTACCCCAACGGCCATCCTTCGTGAACCGGGCCTGCAAGATTTTCGTCCAAGTTGAAATTGTGACGAATTTTTACAATCGCAGCCAAATCCCCCCGCTCATCTTTGTCGGGTAATTTGGACATTATGCGAATTTCTTCAAGCTTGTTGTTTTTCCTTTTCTTGCTCACCGCCTGCCAAAACGTCCGGGTAACGGATGGCGCAAAGAACATTGATACCACCCTCCAGGCCTTGGTGCAAGAAGCAGTCGACGACTCGCTGGGAGAGGTTCCTGGTGTTTCTATGTCGGTCATTGCCCCTCGACAAGATATTCATTGGAGTGGGGCGGCTGGTTTTGCGGATAAAAACGAAAAGACGGTGTTAAGCCCAAAACATCCTTCCCGGATTGCCAGTATTACTAAAACCTTCGTGGCCGCCGCTATTTTCCGGTTGTACGAAATGGATAGCCTGCGATTAGATCACCCTATTGTTAGGTACATCTCCCAGGAGCACCGAGATTTACTCGCTGCGGACGGTTACCAAGTGGAGCAAATTACGCTGCGTCATTGTCTTTTCCATACCAGTGGTCTATATGATTATGCTGTAGCTAGCCCGGCCTATTTGGAAGCGGTAAGCGAGAACCCGAAACGCCGTTGGAGCCGCACCGATCAGCTACGCTTCGCCACCGAATTTGGTGATCCGCTCTGGGCACCTGGTGGCGGATTTAGGTACAGCGATACTGGCTACATCTTATTGGGAGAGGTGATTGAAAGCCTCGTGGATAGTACCCTGGCCTACGGTTTACGCCAGCTGCTAGACTTTGATTCACGGGGCTTAACCCACACCTGGATGGAAAGCCTGGAACCCGCCCCATTTGGGGTGCTCCCCCAGGTGCGTAGATATTACGGGCGCCTGGACTTTACCGAGTGGGACAACTCTATCGACCTCTGGGGCGGTGGTGGGTTGGTGGCTACGACGGAGGATGTTGCCTCCTTCGTCCAAGCCTTATTTACCGGCCAAGTTTTTGAGCAACCCACGACCCTTGCGCTTTTCCTGGAAGGTCCGCCTGCGTTCCCCGTCAGCTATCTAGCTGCGGAAGATTCGCAATTTATGGACTATCGCTCCGGCCATTATTCCTTTGATCTGTACGATAAGCCGGTTCTATCCCACAGTGGTTTTTGGGGCACCTACTACGTCTTCTTACCAGAATTGGAAGCTACCATTGTGGTGAACTATACGGCCAACGCGAAACAGCGACTGCTTAAAAAGACGGCTTTACTGCTATACGAACGCAGCCAGTAGTGGACATGCTGCTAGTTGAAGAAATCTCGATTCCTCTTACTGCTCTAATGCTAATTCCCTTCCTAAATATGATCAGCACCAACAACCTAACCTACGCGTATGCGAGGCAGGGGCCTACGTTAGAAAACCTTGATCTTAATGTACCTGAAGGTGCGATTTACGGATTCTTAGGGGCTAACGGTGCCGGAAAAAGTACGACAATCCGCTTACTCCTCAGCTTATTAAAACCGACCTCCGGTGACGTTGAAGTGTTTGGTCTTGCCTTACCAAAGCATCGTAAGGCAATTCTGGCAAGAATTGGTTGCCTTATTGAAAGCCCAGCGCTATATCCTCAGCTCTCCGCTAGAGATAACCTTACGATCGCAGCCACTTACCGACAAGTAGACAAGGCACGCATTGACGAAGTGCTTACCCTGGTTGGCCTGGCGGAACATGGAGATAAACCTACCCGCAAGTTTTCTATGGGGATGAAGCAACGCCTCGGCCTGGCCTTGGCCTTACTTCACGACCCGGAGTTACTCATTCTTGACGAGCCCACTAACGGATTGGACCCATCCGGTATCATTGAGATCCGGCAGTTGCTTTTAGAGCTGCGGGCTGCGGGGAAAACGATTATGCTTTCCAGTCACCTGCTGGGAGAGCTGGAGAAAATAGTGAGTCACCTGGGTATTCTTCACGGTGGCCAGCTGGTATTTGAGGGGACCACGAATGCTTTGGTGGATCGCCGCAAGGCCAAATACTCCTTAGAAATCCAAACACCTCACGTAAACTTAGCTGCTGAACTGGCCGGGTTGCCGGCCAAGGAGGGACGGGATAGTACTGACCGCCTGGAGTTGCAGGTCTCGGAAAAATCCGCCATACCCGCGCTGCTCCGGCGATTGGTTAAGGGGGGCGTAGACCTTTATGCTGTCCGTCCGTTGGCGAGCGACCTCGAGTCCATTTTTCTCCAACTAACGGCTGAAAAGAATTAATAATGCTTCGTTTGCTCAGGGCTGAGACCCTTAAACTAAAACGCTCCACGGCGGCCTACCTCTTGCCCGCTATTCTACTCTTAGTGCTTGGAGTTGTATTACTCGCCCATTCGTTGGATGTCCATCGACTAAGCCTCCTGGACAACGACCCCTGGCCGCGCTACTTAAAAACTACCCTGACCACTTACGCCATGCTAGTGATTAGCCCGCTGTGTTTACTCCTCGTAGCAGCGGTTCTCTACGTAGAGCAACAGGCTGATGCCTGGAAGCAACTCTACGCCCTACCTATTTCGCGAGGGAAGATTTATCAGTCAAAACTATTCCTAATTCTTGGCCTCTTATTACTTACTACTCTGTTGTATTGCTTTGGCGTGCTAGGCATTGGGTGGTTACTAAACATCCTGTTCCCGGAATACGAGCTAGCGTACTTTCAGCCCGATTATAACTACCTTTTTGTTACCGCTGGAAGTATTGTTCTTTCTACCCTAGGTATTGTAGGGATCCAATACGTTTTGGGCTTGCTTTTTAAGGGACTCATTCCCGCCTTAGGGATAGGTTTTTTCGGGATTATTGCCGGCTTCATTTTAAGCACCACTGAAACACTTATCCCACAATACTTCCCTTTTTCCTTTCCTTTAATCGCCCAAGACTTCGGTGTCGCTAACCCTCTGCACCGGGAAGTTCTTTTGCTTGGAATGAACCAGGGAATTTTCGGTAGTATTAGCTGTTTTTTAGTTTGTGTTGTTCTGGGCTATTGGTGGGAGGGGCGGAGGGAGGTGGTGTAGTATTTTGGACAGCTTCCAAACGAACTTTTCACTTTTTGGGTGCTCCCGCCCACACCATATTATAGTGCAAACGGACTTGCATTCGTACATTGATAGGCTCACTTCCTGCCATGCCTGGCTCCCAAAGCAATCCACTTTTTTGCATCTTTCGGAATAAGCGAAGAGCATCTTGACCGCGATCGTGGCCTGGGTCTCGTATGAGCCTAATGTCCTTCATTTTACCGTTTTTATCTACCAGGAAGTCGACGATTACTATACCGGCGGTGCGATGTTGTGGTTTTCCAGCAGGGTAACCCGTGTTTGCGTATAAATACTGGTACATTGAGGTAGTACTGCACGCCCTTTTGTGCTGCTTGCTTGCTTTTTCACACCCAGGAAAGAAAGGAAGTATTAAGGGAGTTATACTAGGCGTCTCTTCTTTGCTTTCAGTTTTCCTCACTTCCTTTTCTGGCGCTTTTAACACCTTACTCGTAAAGGGATGTGCTTGCTCTAGTAAGATGCCAAGCATCAATAAATTCCCGCACAACCAGGGGAAATACCAGTAACGAAAACTAGGGAGGAACCGCATATTAAGCAGATGCAAGAATAGCAGTCTTTGGCGGAGGTAAATACAGAACGGATTATTATCGTCTCCCATCATCTCAACCTTTCCCACACTAACGACCTAATACATGAAGAGACCATCATATGACAATCGACCAGATCTACACCGGCTGCCTGGCGCAGGGTGCTTACTACATAGAAAGTGACGGCGAAGCCGCCATTATTGACCCATTGCGTAGTCCCGAGCCCTACGTAAAGCGAGCCGCCAAAGATGGGGCTGCGATTAAGTACATCTTTGAGACCCACTTCCACGCCGACTTCGTCAGCGGCCACCTAGATTTGGCTAAACAGACGGGAGCAACCATCGTTTATGGTCCGGGAGCTAAGACGAATTACGAAAAGTATGAGGCCAAGGATGGGGAAGAATTCCGTATTGGCAAACTCCTTATCCGAGCATTACATACCCCTGGGCATACCTTAGAGAGTACCACCTACCTATTACACGACGAAGCAGGCCGACCACACGCCATTTTTTCCGGTGATACACTCTTCATTGGGGATGTTGGCCGGCCGGACTTGGCGCAGAAGAAAGGCGCACTAACTACTGAAGATTTAGCGGGCTTACTCTACGAAAGCTTGCGCCGGAAAATTATGGTACTTCCCGACGATGTTATTGTCTACCCGGCCCACGGTGCCGGCTCTGCCTGTGGTAAAAAGATGAGTCGGGAAACTCAGGATACGCTGGGGAACCAGAAGGCTACTAACTATGCCTTACGCGCCAACATGACGCGTGAAGAATTCATCACCGAAGTAACTGCCGGCCTACTGCCTCCACCCGGTTACTTCAGCGAGAACGTACGGATGAATAAGGAGGGTTACGAATCCTTCGCGGACGTAATGGACCGGGGAGCGGTGGCCCTTAGCCCGGCGGAGTTTGAGCGGGTGGCCAACGATAAGCGCCCGTTGCTTTTGGATGTACGTGCAAAAGAAGAGTTCGTACAAGGCTTTGTCCCTAATAGTATCTTCATCGGCCTGGACGGCAGTTTTGCTCCTTGGGCTGGCGAAATGATTCCGGACCTTGCTCAACCCATCCTGCTCATTGCACCTGCGGGCCGCGCCGCTGAAGCCGTTGAAAGGCTCAGCCGAGTCGGCTACGATAATACCCTTGGTTACCTGGATGGCGGCATCTCGGCCTGGCAAGACTATGGTGGAGAAATTGATACTGTTACGACCATCCAAGCGAGCACTTTTGGTGACCAACTTGCCAGTGGAAAGGTGCACGAGGTGTTGGACGTTCGCAAAGTTTCAGAATACGAAAATGGCCACTTAGCAATGGCCGTAAATATTCCCCTAGCGGATTTACCAGGGAGGACTTCAGAATTATCTTCTACGACTACCTACCACCTGCATTGCGGTAGCGGCTACCGATCCACTATTGCGGCCAGTTTGCTTAAAGCACGCGGCTTTGAACACGTAGTAAACGTACAGGATAAAGTGGTTGATATTCTGGCCGTAGCCGTAGTAAGCTAAGCCTGACGGATGCGGTTCAATCCAGCTTTTGCTAGTAAGTGAAGGCCGATTTTATACTCAGCAGGGCTGATGCTAAGGCAAGTTTTAAAATGTTTTTCCGCTTCATTTCTACGCCCTCGTTTTTCTTCAATTAGTCCGGCTTGTAAGGCCGCTTTGCAGGCGTAAAATGCTGGGTTTTTACGGCCTTTTTGTACTGTATTCTGATAAAAGGAAAGTGCTCCGGCAAAATCGTTTAGCCCGTCGAGGACCCTTCCGGTACGGTAGAGGTACTCTAGTTGCTCGTCGCTGTTCAATTCGTTTTGATCGACGGCTTCCAATTCGGCGCGGGCGCGGGTGCAGTAATTGCCGTCGAAAAGGAGCCGTGCCCGTAATAGGCCAGGATGTGGCGCTTGCTCACGGGCCGCTTCGCGCGCGGCATTTTCGTCCCCTCCGGCCCTACTGCCGCCCCCAATTCCAGCAATAGCTTTATAGTAGCTGGTTTCGTTGCCTTGTAACAAGTAAGACCACGCAATTTTCTGGCTAGCTTCTTCCTTAAAATGACGGCCAGTGTAACGGACATTAAAGCTTTGAAAATGCACTCGGGAAGTAGGGTCGAGACTTCGGAGCTTGGCTAAACCGAGCATAAAATCCAGGTAGGGAAAGTCGGTCGTCTCTCCACCACGGGGTTGGGCCTCCAACAGCCGTAAGGCTAGATCATTCTTCCCATTACGCATTGCTAAATTGGCCAGGATAAAGCAGTGCAAGGCGTTCGTTTTTGGCTCGAGGCCGAGGCTATTGACCTTTTCCCAGGCAGCTTCGGGTTCATCCGCCAGATGGAGCTCCATAAAGGCGTAGAGTACTTCGGTTTCGAGTAGAAAAGGACTGTTTTTATCCAGTAAGGCCATCTCCATTTCAGCCCTTCCTTCGGGGATGGTGCCGTTGAGTGAAGAGAAAAGTTCTACGCCCCATTTATACTGGGGAGGAATGGACCCAACTGCTGCATGCAGTAAGCCCAGATCTTTATAGGTCAAAAGGAAATCAGGAAATAATTTGGCGTTTTCCCTCAGTAACTTATTGGCTTTGTTAAGTTCCCGAAAAGCGGCCAAGTGCCGCTCGAAGCGTAAATGGATCAGGCTGCGGTGGAGCCTGGCCTCGGCGAGGGCGTAGCGATAGAATGGAGCATTTTCTTCTCCTTTTTCCATTGCTTCAATACGGGCCTCAAAACGAGCATCTAGTTCTGTGTCCAGGCGTTCGTTACCAGAAAGGTAAAGGCGGAAAAAATCTAGGTAACTCTCTAAGTGATAGGCCGCCAGGTTAGTAGGGGAGGTGCGCCGTAAGCGGTCAATATCTTGTTGTGCCCCTTCCAGTTCCAGGCTGAGTATTCGCTGGTAAATGGCCTCGGCCCGCGGAGTGAGCAAGTAGTAAAACTCTCCAGATCGCATCGCCGCGTGCGCATCTATCTGGCTAGATTTCGAGGGGCTGGCCAGCATTAAGGTGCTTGCCATGAAGGCTAAAACCACCAAAAAGAGAAAACGTCTAAACATACTTTGCGTAAATACGGTCGATCGCCTCGGCCAATTGATGATCCTTTTTCGTCACGGTATTGCCCGCATCATGGGTGGTAAGCCGAATGGAGACGCGGTTGTATACGTTGGTCCATTCCGGATGATGCGCAGCAGACTCAGCGGCAAAGGCCACTTGGGTCATGAAACTGAAAGCTTCGGCAAAGTCCGCGAAGGTGAAGTTCCCGTGTAGGGCGTTTTCTTTTTCCGTCCAAGGCATGTTTAGGGATTACTGAGTGGTAAAGATAAGTGGCAATAGAAAAAGAATTGAGGAAAAGGGTGGGAGTACTGTGCTTTTACAATTGGCGACAAAATAATATTTGAGACTTTTGTTTGTTTGTGCAACTTTTTTTTGGCTATGTCTTACTAATTCATACCTTTATCCCGGTCTTTATCCAGAAAGCAGAATTTGACTAGTAATTTTCTCACTACATATCAGATCACCTATTTTCTAATCACAAGTTTGTATTAAACAATTGTCTATATGCTTAGAAGTTTACTTCTAGGAGCAGTATGTCTCCTATGGGCTGGTTCAACCATTGCCCAAACCAACAATTACTACTGGGCGGATAACAGCCGCGTTGCGTTGACCGCCAGTAGTACCCATTTCATTGTCACCGCCGATGACGCTACTACACTTACCAGTGCTCAGCCTTCCGACTTAAAACGGTACGAAAGCTGGCCGCACAAGCCTTACGCAGTAGTAGAATCCGCTACTGACCTCACCGTTGACCAACTCATTGTCAAACTCGGTTTCGACACTGATGAGGTACAGATTAGCCCAGGCTACGCATTATCCGACGGCTTCATCATTTACCCTACTCGTACGGTTGTTGCTCAACTTATCGACAAGAATGACGAAGCTGCCATGGGAACGATGGCTAAGCAATTCGGCTTAAAGGCCATCGACAAGAAATTCGGAACGTACCGAATGGAACTGGAGAATGTTAATCAGGTCTTGTCAGCGGCTAACGAAATGCAGGAAAGTGGCTTGTTCCACTTTGCCCAACCAGATTTCTACGCACCGATTGAGCGCTACCAAATCAATGATCCGCTCTTTAACCAGCAATTCCAGATGAATAATACCGGTCAAACCCTAGACGGTGTGACTGGTGCCAATGATGCTGATTGTAATGCGCTGGAAGCTTGGGGTATCTCCATCGGTTCTTCCAGTACCACCGTTGCAGTGATTGATGACGGGATGGAAGATCACGAAGACTTCAATAACAGTTCTGGACAAAGTCGGTATACGGCTGGTTTTAGCCCCGCTAATAACGGCAATGGTGATGCAGTTAGTGGTAGTGCGCACGGCGTATCCTGTGCTGGTTCCATTTCTGCAAGTCACAATAGTATAGGTGTTCGAGGTTTAGCTCCTTTGGCTAACATGATCTCCGTTAACATCTTTGTCGGTGGAGAATCTACCCAAGACATTGCTGATGGCTTCACCTGGGCAAAAAATCAGGGAGCTGATGTTATGAGCAACAGCTGGGGCTATACTTCCTGTACGGCGAACTTCTCCAATATCAATAACGCCATGGCGGATGCCAATGCCAACGGCCGTGGTGGCTTAGGTTGTGTCATCATCTTCGCTTCTGGTAATGGTTATAAGAGCTGTGTTGATTACCCCGCTCGAAATAGCAATGTGGTTGCCGTAGGAGCCTTTGCCAACACGGGTATTCGTTCGGCTTACTCCAACTACGGTCCTGCGCTAGATATCGTAGCGCCTTCCAATAATGTAGGTGGCCCCGGCGCCGGCGTCCGGACGACTGATCGTATGGGTGGCCCTGGCTATAACAGCACCAACTACACCTCTAATTTTGGGGGTACTTCCTCGGCTTGCCCAGTAGTAGCTGGAGTAGCTACTTTGCTCCTTGGTTACAACGCAAGCCTGACCTCTACGGAGGTGAAGAATATCCTTTACTCCACCGCCATTGATATGGGGGCGGCTGGTGTTGATAATGAATACGCTAATGGCCGAGTGAATGCGCTCGGTGCACTCCAAGCTGCCGGTGGTGGCGGCGGCCCTACCTGTACGGATGGTATTCAAAATGGCCAGGAGACGGGCGTTGACTGCGGTGGCCCTGACTGTCCGAGTTGCCCACCGGGTTGTAATGGTACGGAAGTAACTTTATCGATCACCCTGGATAATTACCCCGAGGAAACCAGCTGGTCCATCACCAATGACGCCGGTACTACGGTTGCTAGTGGCGGCACCTATGGCAGCTCTCCCG
>JBCDGT010000049.1:0-9831 GCA_038750915.1 Bacteroidota bacterium | reverse complement strand
TACCGATGGCCTGATACACGCGTGCCTTAGCATTACGACCCTGGACGAAGATATCCGTAGGATACTGGAACCGCGTACGGCTAGTATCAACCAACGCTTTAAGGCCGTGAGTACTTTGGCCAAAGCTGGTATTCCGGTAACGGTAAACATTGCCCCGATTATTCCTGGCTTAACGGAGCATGAAATTATCGGCATCGCTAAACGGGCAAAGGATGCGGGCGCACGACGGATTGGGTATAATATCGTCCGTCTCAACGATGAAATCGGAGACATATTTACTAATTGGGTTCACCAAGCCCTTCCAGATCGAGCTGAGCGGATTCTGAACCGCATTCGGGACTGCCGAGGGGGAGAACTTGGAGAAAAAAGGTTCCATAAACGACAAACTGGCGAAGGGGAAATTGCTAGAATGATCAAACAGCAGTACGAACTGGCTAAACGTTTGTACTTCCCCAACGCCAAAACAGATTGGCCAGCCTTCAACCTGGAGCCATTTGAACAAAGAAGAAAACCACAGTTGAGTTTGTTCCCCGAATAGTTATCGGTGCGTATACTAAGTGCACTGTATAATGTAAATCAGGAGCTAAATCAGACATTTAAATGTCCATTTTATGCCTTCGACAAATTCGGGTACCGTCTGGAGTGATGATTTTGGTCTAAGAAATGCGCTTTGCAGCGTTTTCTAGACGTAAAGGACTAATATTTACCGGTAGGCGAGCTTATCGAGGCGATTTCACGACCACCTCTACTTGTTAAGTTCCTGATTCACCTTATCAAAGCAGGATGGCAAGTACAGGGTCCAGAATTTACACTTCTCGATTTTTCTTACTCCCTTCGTACAGATCATATCGGCAAAAGCGTACTTCGATTGGTCCGTTCATCAGAGGGATGCGCTTACTGGTTCTAAGGCCTACCGACTTCACGGCCTCGGGGTTGCCGGAGATCAACCAGGCGGTGTAGCCTTTCCATTTTTGTTTGAGGATGTCCCCAATGGAAGCATAAATACCAAGAATATCTCCCGTTTGTAGGCGCATTTCGTAAGGTGGGTTGGTGACCAGCAAGCCACCAGCTTCTTCCGTGAGGGGTGGTGGGGCAGAAAGGTCAGCGAATGCACTGTTTTTTAAACTCACGTAGGGTAGGAGCCCCGTGCGATCGATAGTTATTTTAGCAAGACTTACGGTTAGCTCGTCGATATCACCTCCAAGGATGGGGTGGGGCGGTACCCTTTTTCGGTTCAAAGCTTCCTGCCGAATGGAAGACCAAAGGTCGGCGTCAAAATCCGGCCAACGTTCGAAACCAAAATTACGGTGTAGTCCAGGAGCGTGGTGCGCGGCAATCATGGCCGCTTCGGCCACGATGGTACCAGAACCACACATGGGGTCAGCAAAGGGGCACTCGCCGTCATATTCTGCCAGCAAGAGCAAACCAGCGGCCAGCACTTCATTTAGTGGAGCGCCGCCGGTTTTGCGGCGGTAGCCGCGGCGGTGAAGGCCGTCACCGGAGGTGTTCAGGCTTACCGTCACCTCATTGCTACGGCTTACGTGTAGGTGTAGGCTCAAGTCGGGGGCATCCTTGCTCACATTTGGCCGCTCCCCCGTTTTTTCCCGAAACTGATCGACAATGGCATCTTTGAAGAGCTGAGCTAAGTAGACATTGTTACGATGGCGCTCAGACTGGGTAACTACATCGATATAAAGATTTCCCTCTACTTTTAGCCACGGGCTCCAGTCGATATCTCGTAAGCGATTGTACATCGTCTGCTCGTTATGTGCCTTGAAATGCCCTACCCGGCGTAAGACTCGTACAGCGGTGCGTAACTCCAAATTAGCACGGTATCGAAAGTACTTATCTCCCTGACAATTCACCACCCTACGGCCGGTGGTGACTTGTTGCCCGCCAAGGGCAGCTACTTCAGCGGCCAGAATATCTTCCAGCCCTGCTAGGGTTGTAATCGCAAAGGTTTCGATGGTAGCGTGTTTTAGTTGGTTGGCGAAGGTACGAACTCCGAGACACCGGATGAGCAGAGACACATCTGACGACCGGCCCTAAGCAACATTTTGGTTTGCATCCTGAGAAGGAGTAGTGAACTTATTTAAATCATCGAGAAGCAGTACTTCTTCCTTGGCAGCGAATTCCCGAAAATCCGCGGCGGAAGCGTGTTCAGGGTAGGGGCCGAAATGGTGTCTTATGCTGGCATTACGCCACACCAGCATCCAGGCGATTCGGCTGGCTATGGGGTCTGCTGAAATGGCGGGCCACAGTTTTTCAGTCCACCAATTTTTATGTTTTACGCCTTCATTACCGGTTTCGGTAAGGGCGGCGATTTTACCTCTCGTTTCGGCTAGCTCTACTACGATGCGTAAGCGTCGCGTTAAATCACTAGCCCGACCAAGGCGACCAAGATCGTGGTAATCGTCGAGTCCAAAGACGTCGACGTAATCATCACCAGGGTAGTAATCAAGGTAGTGTTCGGCGGACTCGATGATGTCAGGAGAATAACACCAAATAAGGTTGTGTAGGTCCATTTGATCACGTAGGTAGCGTACGGTGAACCGCCACAATGCTATGTATTCGCGCCGACTGGCGTGGGGCTTGCCCCACCAAAACCAATGGCCGCTGTGCTCGTGGAAGGGGCGGAAGATGAGGGGAGGTGGAGTATCGTCATTTCTGCTGTTAGGGATTCCCCGGACGAATTTAGCAAAGGCCGCTAAGGATTTACGATAGGCACCGTGCTTGTGCCCTTCGGGTAGGATGGCACTAACGGTCGGTGGACCGGCAGACCAAGCATCGCCACCCAAGAAGTTATCCATATGCCAGCTAATGGTATTGATGCCTCCAGCAAGATGGACTTGACGGATCCAAACCTGCAGCTGGTTAAAGTCGACATCATCGATGTTTAACTGCTTACGCCCTAAATGGCCGATTTCCCAGCCGAAGACTGCAGGGTGTTGCCCGCAGGTATCTTTAACGTCACTTCGAAAATAGTGCCAATCTTTCCAGGTAGCACCATAGGCGAGCGCATCCTGGTGGCCAAATAAAGTATGGGTAGCGGAGAGCTTCCGCAGGCGATTGTAAAGATCCTTCGTGGTCGTGCTCGCATTAGGGTCGACCATTACAGCTTCGTTCGGTTCATCCATAAGAAGGCCATGCCGGCAGCGGCGATGGCTGCCGAAATTAAGGTAGCCGTTAGGTTGCCGTAGAGATAAAAGCCAGTGGCAAAAAGGACGCAATAAACCGCCACGGCACCAATGAATACGGCAGCAATACGAATGGTTAGGTTAGCATCCTGGGTAACGGTGGTTGCTGCAGGTAAGCTAGCGGCAACCGGCTGCCAACCGGGCCCGGAAGGATGGATGCGCTGGTAGAAGTTCTGCAAGGTGGCCGAATCTGTTGGACGCGTAAACAGCGTAACCATTATCCAACCAATGGTGGTAAAGAAGATGCCAAGTATCAGTTGTACGTGGCCGGCCAGTTCCGGTAAGCCCAGCGGCGCCCAGAGAAACTCTAAGAAAAAGGCGAATACGAAAGAAAAAATCATGCCTGCAATCTCTGTATAAGCATTAATGCGCCACCAGAACCAGCGCAAAATGAAAATGAGGCCCGTACCGGCTCCAATTTGCAACAGCAGGTCGAAAGCACGCTTGGCTTCACTGAGGAAAGGGGCCAGGGCAGCGGCAAATACCATCAATAAAACGGTGGCTACCCGGCCGACAATAACCAACTCGCGCTCCGAAGCATCGGGCTTGTAGAAGCGTTGATACCAGTCGTTGACCACGTAGGAAGAACCCCAATTGAGGTGACTAGAAATGGTAGACATGAAAGCCGCCAGGAGCGAAGCAATTACGAGACCGAGTAAGCCACTGGGCAGGAAGCTAAGCATGGCGGGGTAGGCCAGGTCATCCCCAATGATAGACTGGTCAACATCTGGAAAAGCAGCGGCGAGGCTTTCAAGATTTGGAAAGACGATGATCGAGGCGAGGGCGATGAGGATCCAGGGCCAAGGGCGCAGCGCATAGTGAAAAACGTTGAACAAGAGGGTAGCGCCAACTGCGTGCTTTTCGTTTTTGGCCGCTAGCATCCGTTGGGCTACGTAGCCACCACCGCCCGGCTCCGCGCCGGGGTACCAGACGTTCCACCATTGCACGGCAATGGGGACAATGAAAAGGGGAATGTAGACTTCCGGATTGTCGAATGCCGGAAAAATATCAAGCTTTGGTGCTACTTCTGCGTGGGTGAATAAGCCGTCCAAGCCACCGACTTCCGGCAAGTTGAGGATAACGATGGCCGCACCAATGGCCCCCACCATTGCCAGGAAGAACTGCACAAAGTCCGTCAGAATCACGCCGCGCAAGCCACCCATAACGGAGTAAGCAACAGTCACGACGGAAGCAACTACTAGGGTTGTTACGGGGTCGACATCAAGAAGGACACCAGCTATTTTGATACCTGCCAAACATACCGTGGCCATGATGACAATATTGAAGAATACACCGAGGTAAAGGGCCCGAAAACCACGCAAAAAGCGGGCGGGTTTGCCACTGTACCGAAGTTCGTAGAACTCCAGGTCAGTTAGCACCTTAGAGCGCCGCCAAAGACGGGCGTAGATGAAGACGGTGAGCATGCCCGTCAGCAAAAACGCCCACCAAGCCCAGTTGCCAGCCACGCCGTTTTTACGAACGATATCCGTGACCAGGTTGGGCGTATCCGCCGAGAAAGTAGTCGCTACCATCGAAACCCCGAGTAACCACCAAGGCATGTTACGACCAGAAAGAAAAAACTCTTTTGCGGAAGAACCGCTTCGCCGGCTAGCGTAGACGCCAATGCCGAGAGAAACGAGGAAAAATGCGGCAATGATACCGTAGTCTAGGGTGCTTAATTGCATGAGTCTTGATTGGCGAATGGTGTAGTAGCTCGCCGTAAGGTAAAAAAAGTAAGGAGGAACTGAGCGGTGGGAACTGGGAACTGGAGCTCGGAACTGGATTTTAAAGGCGGATGTATCAATCTATGCCCATTAGCTTATGGGTTTGTAAGCTGATTTTCCAAGTGGGATTTGCCAAGCAATAGGCGACCGTTGCGGGGACGTGGTTTTTGCCAGCTTCGTCTTTAGGTTGTAGGAAAAAATGCGTAAATTCTAAGCCGGTAAAGTTGTTGGGCTGGGCTAATTCTTCGCTTTGAGGATAAACGAGTTTTAGCTCATCACCCTGGGACACGACTACTTCAGCATTTGCTTTTGGGCTTACACAGACCCAGTCTACGCCCCTGGGGATGGCGATGGTGCCGTTGGTCTCCACGGCTACTTCGAAGCCGCGTTGGTGTAAGGCTGTGATGAGTGGTTCATCTAGTTGAAGGAGGGGTTCGCCGCCGGTACACACCACGTAAGGAGCCCCTCCACCAGGCCACAGACTTTGCACCAAATCCGCACATTGCACCTGCGTGTAGCGCCCGCCATTTTGGCCATCGGTGCCGACAAATTCAGTATCACAAAATTTGCAAATAGCAGTATGGCGGTCTTCTTCTCGCCCACTCCACAAATTGCAGCCCGTAAAGCGTAGGAAAACCGCCGGCCTACCAGCCTGGGCACCTTCTCCCTGGAGGGTGTAAAAACATTCCTTGACCTTATATGTACGCAATGCACGCCATTTTTTGGGACGCAAAATTACGACTTTTTTGGCGCGTTCGCAGGTGCAGCGTATAGTACGAAGTACAAAGTTTGAAGTATGAAAGTCGCAATGGGTCGAGACGCTCCAGCGTCGAACGGAGTTGATACCTATGTTTTGCGAGTGGTCAACACAATTCAGATAGGTTCAAAAGTTGAAGAGAGTCGTGGAACATTCATAAGCTACCTTGTTTTACTCCAGCGCTTGTTCCCAATCCGCCCGCAAGTCTTCATAGGCTTCCAGGCCGATAGATAATCGTAATAGATTCGCCGGGGTGGTACTCGTTGGTCCTTCCACAGAACGACGGTGTTCTACGAGGCTTTCTACTCCGCCTAGACTAGTCGCAGTAGTAAATAGACGTAGGGCGCTGGCAATTTTTAAGGCCATTTCCGCGTCGCCCTTAACCAAAACGGATAACATGGCACCAGCCCCACTAGGCATTTGTCGTTGGGCAACAGCGTACTGCGGGTGTTGGGGAAGGCCGGGATAGTTAACCGCTTCGATTTTGGGGTGATCGTTGAGGAATGCGGCCAGCTTGGCGGCAGTCTCCGTCTGGGCCCGCACACGCAAGGGCAGCGTTTGGATACCTCGACTAACTAACCAACAGTCAAAAGGGGAAGGGACACCACCAACCAGGGTTTGTATGCGACGAAGTTTTTCGGCCAATGAACCGTCTTCTTTCAAGATGACTGCGCCACTCAGTACGTCGCTATGTCCTCCGAAGTATTTGGTGGTGGAGTGCATCACAATGTCTGCCCCAAGTTCAAGCGGACGTTGTAGGATTGGAGTGGGCCAAGTATTGTCCACCGCCAGCAGGATGTCCTTGCCGGAGAGTAACTGGGCGACAGCCGTGATATCGGTTACCTTAAGCTGCGGATTAGAGGGGCTTTCGAGCCAGACGAGGCGGGTGTTAGGGCGGAGGGCAGCGCTGATGGCACCGTGGTCCGTCATGTCAACTAGGGTGTAACTAAGTCCCCAATCGGAAAATATTTCTTCGGCGAGCAGAACAATATTGAAGTAAACATCGTCAGGGAGTAGTATATGGTCTCCCGTTTTCAAGGCCTGAAAAATAGCACTGATGGCTGCCTGACCGGAGGCAAAAGCCAGGCCAACGCGACCTCCTTCGAGGTCGGCCAAAGCCGCTTCGAGAAGCTCGCGGTTGGGATTGCCGGCCCGCGAATAAAGGAAGCCGTGGTTGTAACTACCGTCGGCGTTGCGGTGATAGGTGGTGGATAAGTAGATTGGTGCGGCTACCGGACGAATATCGTGTAATTGGGGCTCGGCGGATTTTACGGCGCGGGTGGTAAAATGCTGTTTTTTGGGCATTAGAATTGAGTGTTGCCTGTGCAAGAGTGGTTTTGATCATAAGGAGTCTAGCACCTGTTCCACTTTGACGCGCAAGTCTGGTAAATCAACTTTGATAACATTCCAAATTACCTGCTGGTCAACGCCAAAGTACTGGTGTATCACAATATTTCGTAAGCCGATAATTTGGCGCCAGGAGATTCCCGGAAATTTTTTCGTAATCTCTTCTGAAATTCTATTTGTCGCTTCCCCGATAATGCTCAGTTGTCTCAGGCATGCATCACAAACCATTGAGTTATTTGAAAAGTCTTCAAAGTTCAATTCTTTTGTGTACCCATTGATAGCTTGGATGGCGTCAAGAACATGGAGCAATCTTGCTTTATCACCAAACTTATCTGGCATAGACCAATTCTTTTTCCTGATCTATGATGGGCTTGATGTACTTAGATAATCCATTTGTGGATACTAGGTCTACTTTTTCTCCGAGAAGGCTTTCAAGGTCGAATTGCATTTGTACGAACTGAAGCCCGATGGGCTGACTGTGGTCTAACTCTACTAAAAGATCGACATCACTCAAATGGGTAGCTTCTCGTCTAGCGTGCGAACCAAATAGGTAAGCTTTGCAAACTGGTTGCTTGGAGAAATAAGCTCTAAGCAGATCAATCTTTTCTTGAGGAAGTCTCATTACTCCGTTTTGCCTATTGCCTGGATAACATCTTAGATGACGAACAAGTTGCCCTGTGTGATTTCTAAAAAATTACCTCCATGGCAAGTGTTGAGCTGCTAGCGATGCTTGGTCGCTTACCGAAGCATATGGCCGTCGGGCGAAACAAGCCGCATAGGGGAGCTTCAGTTGACGACTATTCGCCACATAAGCAGTTAATACTCGCGTTTTAACGTTGAAAATAGTTAGCTTTAAGCCCAGACCAAATACCCCAAATGAGAGTTCTATCCACCCTACTAAGCTTATGCTTTTTTAGTGTCCTTTTTGCACAATCCCCGCTTTACTTTCCCGACGATCCGGCCCTGACCCCTGATGGTAGTGCCATCATCTTTGCCTACTCCGGCGACCTCTGGAGAGTGTCCGCCAGCGGTGGCAGCGCTAACCGGATTACGGCCATGGATGGGGTGGAGAGTAGTCCAAAGGTTTCTCCTGACGGTAAGTGGCTTGCTTTTTCCTCAGCGCAATACGGCAACAATGACGTGTACCTGATGCCTTTGGCCGGCGGCCCCATTACCCAACTTACTTTCCACGAGGCTAATGATGTAGTTGCCAACTGGAGCTGGGACAGTGAAGACATTTACTTCACTTCTAATCGCTACAACCGTGGCACTACCTTTACGGTCAATCGGGCTGGCGGTACCCCGAAACGTATCCTGAAGCATTATCACAATACTATTCACAATCCCGCCCCGCACCCGCGCTCCGGCGCCCTCTATTTCAATGAAAGCTGGGAAAGTGACAATTTCACTCACCGCAAAGGCTACAAAGGCCCCTTTAATCCCGAGATCAAGTCTTTTGATCTGAAGGCCGGAACCGTGACGGTACATACCGATTGGGAGGGCAAGGATATGTGGCCTATGATCGACCGCGCTGGTAATGTATACTTTGCTTCCGACCGCGATAGTCGCGAATACAACTTGTACCAACTGGAGGATGGTAAGGTGAAGCGTTTAACTCGTCATAAATCCGCCGTTTTCAATCCGAGTATCAGTGCGGATGGTTCCGCGATTGCCTTTATCAAAGATTACCAGTTACAGGTATACAACGTGAAGTCGGGGAAGACAAAAGCCATTCCAGTTAGCCTCAATGCCTACGTTGGCCTGGCGAAAACAAAAGATTTTAGTACCGATGGCCGCGTGAGTTACTTTGATATTTCTCACGATGGTAAGAAAACGGCCTTTGTCTCCAGAGGTGAATTATTCGTTTCCGATATCGCCGGGAAGTTCATCCGCCAGCTAAAGACGGGCCCCGAACGCGTGATGGAAGTCAAGTGGCTCAAGGACGACAAGAGTTTGGTCTTTACTCAAACCCACCAGGGCTACCAAAACCTTTTTACCATCCCTGCTGACGGTAGTGCAGCTCCTACTCGTCGAACGTCCGATACACGCAATAACCGCAACCTGGAAATGAGCCATGACACCAGTATGGTGGCTTATCTGAGTGGCCGCGATGAGGTGCGGATGATGAACCTAGAAGATTATAGCGTCACTACTGCTGCTAAACAAGACGTTTGGTTCCGTGGCAGTATTCCTCGCTGGTCGCCCGACGATCGCTACCTGATGTTTACTGGCTACGTAGGTTTTGAAGAAGACATCTTTTTGGTAGACACCAAGGAGAGTAATAAGCTGATTAACCTTAGCAATACCGGTGTTACTGAGAACGACCCCGTCTGGTCACCCGATGGGAAATACATCTACTTCAGCTCTGCCCGCCATCAACCCAGTTACCCACGGGGTGGGGGAGATATGAACCTTTATCGACTACCCTTGCAGCAGTATGACCGGCCTTACCGCGATGCAAAGGTAGACGAGCTATTCACGGAAAAAGATAAGAAGGAAAAGAAGGACTCCGTCGTAGTCGAGATTGATTTTGACCGGATCATGGAGCGTATTGAAACGGTTGGTCCACGCTTCGGTAGTCAGTTCGGTGCCTACGTTTTTGCTAGTGGAGACAAAACCATCGTGGTCTATGGATCAAACCATGCGGAAGGGAGCACCAATCTGTACAAAACAGTATACGAGGAATTTGAAAAACCAGAGACGAAGAGCATTGCTGGTGGTGTTAATGGTAGTGCAACTGACTTGGTGGTGAGAAAAGGTAAGCCTTACCTAAATATTGCAGGCAAAATCCAGGAAATTAACGTTA
>JBCDGT010000048.1:0-9929 GCA_038750915.1 Bacteroidota bacterium | reverse complement strand
TTGGGACCCTCACTTTATCTTCGGAGACGATGGCTACAAAGCCAAGGTGGAATGGCAAGGACCGGACGACGGCCAGGAAATTGTCAAGCCCATTGTTTACCACCGAGTTGGTGGCAACACCAAAATGTACGGCGCCCTCCTTCACCGCCAACGCCCCGAAGATTTCACGGAGCAACAACACAAAGAAGGCATAAGCCCCGGATGGTGCGTAGGTTACGATGAATTCGAGCCGTACTACATGATGGCCGAACACCTGATGAAAATTCATGGTAATCGAGGCGAAGACCCTACCGAGGGCTGGGCCAGTGGTCCCTTTCCGTTCAAAGCCTTCCCCCACGAAGGCAGGATTGCCGAAGTAGCCCAAGACCTACAAAATTTAGGCTTGAACATCCCTCACTCTAACCTTGCTCTAAATCGAGACAACGATGCACCCTGGCGACGGCCCTGCATCGTTTGTAATACCTGTGATCCCTTCCCATGCCTGCTTCACGCTAAATCAGACGCGGAGACGGCCATAATCCGCCCGGCGCTAAAACACCCTAATGTTAGCCTATGGACTAATAGTCGGGTAGACCGACTTGTCGAAGAAAATGGTAAAATCACCCGGATCGAACTCGAGCACAACGGGGAAAAGATGGAACTAAGTGCGGGCTTGATCATCGTCTCCTGTGGTGCCATCAACTCGGCTGCTCTACTGCTAAGATCTAAAGTAGCCAACTCCTCCGACCAAGTGGGCCGCAACTTCACCAAGCACAACCAAAGTGGCATCTCTGCCATTAATCCGAACAAGGAAAACAACGTCGTCTTTCAAAAGACCCTTGGTTGCCACGACTTCTACCACGGCAGTCCCGAGCACCCCTACCCGCTTGGCACCATTCAGTTAACCGGAAAGGCGCATTACACTCGCATACTCGGCGACTACGCCCATCTGAATCTCTCCGTCGAAGCAGCTAAGCGCATGCAACGACTGGCCGTTGATTTCTGGTTCACCAGCGAGGACCTACCCACCCAACGGAAAACAGTACAGTGGACAAATAAAGGCATAAAATTCAATTACCGTCCCAACAACCGTAAGAGTCACTTCGAATTCCTGGATTACTTTCAGGAAAACTACCTCGAAAAAGCTGGCTTCAGCGAATTCTATCGTTCCACTAAAGAGCTTGAATTCACCTGGCACCAAGCCGGAACTGCCCAGTTCGGCACTGATCCAAAAAACAGCGTACTGGACCCCAATTGCAAAGCTTGGGACCTAGACAACCTTTACGTCGTCGACGCCAGTTTCCAACCCAGCCAGGGCGCCACCAATCCCACCCTTACCATCATCGCCAACGCTATCCGGGTCGCCGATCATATTCGTAAAGACTGGTTCGGAGAAGGCCAAGCCCTCACCACGGATGACTTCCCCTTAAGTGACGGTTACATGGCGGACAATGCTACCGCATTGCTTAGTGATTAGACGCTGCGCTTTTAGACGGGCTTCGCCCTTTTAGGAAAAATCCATACTTCACCACCTACTAAAAGCCCAAAGTGCGTCTAAAAGCGCAGTATTTACTCCCCTCCTTGCTTGGAACCACTCCGTCCGATCCGGTGCCAGTTAACCCCGTTGAACAGGTTGCCTTCCTTGATGGAGAACCACACGAAGAGCGGCTTACCCAGAATGTGATCCATAGGCACAAAGCCCCAGATCCTGCTGTCTTCGGAGTTGTGGCGGTTGTCGCCCATCATCCAGTAGTAATCCTGTTGGAAAGTGTATTCTGTGATTGGTTTACCGTCTAAAAAATATTGGTTGCCCCGCTTTTCGTAGCTTGGGTTGTCTTCGTATACCTTAATTGGCCGCCAATAAAGTGCGTGCGTGCGCTCGTTGAGTTCTACCGTCATTCCTTTTGCCGGAATCTTTACCGGGCCATAGTTATCGACACTCATATTCCCGAAATACTTGGCGTCGTGGGGATAGTACCGAATTCCCCGTGGCTGTTCACTGGGAGTGATTGTTAATTGTGGGTCAGCCGCCTTTAATTTCTCAATCTGGGTGTCATTTAAAAACATTAGCCCAATACCCGGCACGTAATCATCTGTGCTGATCCCCCAGTCGCGCCACCTTTCCTTCACGGTAGCGGGAGCCGGATCAAGAAGGTAAGAATACTGGACATTTTCCGGGTCTTCGATGGGCTGACCATCGATGTAGACCACTCGGTTCTTGATCTCCAGCACTTCTCCAGGTAGACCAATAGCCCTTTTCACGTAATGATCACGCTTATCCCGCGGTCGGGAGATGACCTTTAGTCTTCCTGACTGAATCGCGGGATAGTATTGGGCCAATAAGGTATTGCCTTCGCTGGGGTCAAACGTCCGAATATCGTGGGGATAAAAGGTTCGCTGCGGTGTTAGGTAGACGCTATCACCCGCTGGCACGTTGAACACCACGGGATCAAAACGGTCAATCTCTTCAATAGCGGGAAGGCGGCGGTAAGGCAGTTCTGCCCCTTCGATATAGCTCTCCCCACCAACCAGCGGTGCCCGGTTATGAGCCAACGGAATCATTAGTAAAGTTTCTGGAAGCCGTAGTCCATAGTGAATCTTAGAAACGAAAAGGAAGTCTCCAACGTTAAGGTTGCCCTCCATCGAAGGCGTTGGAATGATGTACGACTCGATCAACAACAGACGGATAAAAGCAGCCGCAAAAATGGCGAAGATGGCCGCTTCGGCCCACTCCCGGTAGAAAGGCTTTTCAAATTGAGGATAAGCTGCAATTACCTTATTAACTTCTCGTTTCTCGCCCCCTTTTTCCGCAATGGCCAGCTCCTGCCGGAATTTTCTTTCCACCGGCAGAATCGGTCCGGCGTACTTTACCTCTTCCTTCCCTCCGAGCCAGCCAAAGTAGCCCCAGGAAGTGATCACCGCTAGCACGTGCTCTAGAAAACTAAACCGGCCGAAGGAGCGCGCCAAGTCAACCATTAAGCCCGCAAAGATGAAGACATTGAAATAAGGAATGAGCAACAATAAGGCATGCCACCCCTTCCGGCCCACGATCTCTGCCACTACCCACATATTGTAGCCAGGGATCAGTGCGGAAGTAGCCGATCGGTCCGCTTTAGGGAATAGGCGGTAAAGCGCCAGGCTAAGTCCGATGTAGCCTAATAGGAGGACCCAGATTAACCAAGTCATATAGCTTATGTTTTTCGTTGAGCGCGAAGGTAACAAATTGGCGCCCCACCCTTACCCCTCCATCCGACAAAAGCTGGTCAGTCTTCGACGAATCCTTCTAGCCAGAGCTTGTGTCCGCCGCGGTGCCCGTGGAAGAAAACCTTGACGTTCTTCCGGAAATAACCGGCGTTCATCGAGTCATAGGTAACGTTGATCGATCCCTCCTCCCCTGGCAAGATGGGTTCTTCCCGCCAATTACTAGCCGTACAACCACAACTTTCTCGCACGTTATCAATCACCAGAGGGGCATCCGTAAGGTTGCGAAAATGAAAACTGGTGTGCACATCCTGCCCCCGCGATACGTCACCTACGTCGACGCTCGTCTCCCCGAGCCATTCTACCGGTGAATCCGGACCAGAAGTAAAATTGGTTAACAGAAAAAGGCTGAGTATTGTAAGCATAAGTAAATAGTATTATAGGACATATTCCTAGACATTTTAAGCACCAATCCTCTCCAACTAAGCGATAGCTTTGTCGCTAACTCCAGTGGCTAAAGAGGGAAAAACAAAATGCCTAGTCGAGTGATCATCAGGGCCAAAAACTAATAGTCACTGTTTAAACGTCGGCCACCCGTCGCAAATTTGTTAAGGAAACGCTATACTTGGGGTCGATTATGCCAATTAGTGGAGTAAACTCATTCTACTCCCAAACAAAACGATACCGCAATGAAAAAGCTATTTTTAGCACTCGCCCTGTTCTTCGTAGCTTCTACCGCTGCCTTCAGCCAAGTAGTGGTTGACGGGGTAAACATCAATAATCTCGAGGAAGTAAGTATGATCCGAATGATCGCACAAGAACGCTTCCTTTCCACCAAGGTGACGATCTTCATCGACTACGGACAAAGCATTCAGGGGGGAAGCCGCCAGCGTATGGAAGTAATTAATCCCCGCGACGGAAAACGGGTGAGGTTCAACTCCGTGATGCACGCCGTTAACTACCTGATTGATAACGGTTGGGTCTACCAGGAAGCGATGGTTCTCCCCAGCGACGGTAATGCTAGTTCTACTGGTGGCAGCACGCAGTACCTCTTCGTAAGAGGCAACAGTAAGCGCTAACCCCTCGCTTTTGCCAGTACTCAAGAAGAGACCTTCACCTCCGGTGAAGGTCTCTTCTTATTTTACCAATCATTGCACCTGCGTACGCGCCTAATTAGGAGCTGGGAACTGGAACGGCCTTCAGCCTCCTAGGAGCGAAGGGTGCGTCCCAGTTCCTGGCTGTACTGACAACTTAACCTGGGTACATCTAGTTCCTAGTTTGCGCGGTCGCGGGTGCACGCATTGGTAAAGGAGCAAGGAAGGAAATGAAAACGGCCGTCCCTAGCGATTAGAGACGGCCGTTTTGGTCAGCTATACCCTTAGGGGGAATTTCCTTAGCGAACAACCAAGCGTTGGGTTTTCACTTGATCGGCGCTTTGCAAGCGCACTTGATAGAGTCCAGCGGGAAGTTTACCCAAGCTAATGCTCTGGCTGCTACCAGTAGCTTGTGCCCAAGACATTACGCTACGGCCGGCGCCGTCAAATACTTGTGCATCCACTTGATCCGCTTTCCAGCCGCTGTTTAGGCTAAGCACGAAGCTACCGGAGGCGGGGTTGGGGGTAAGGCGAGCAGAAGCTTCACTAAGGCCGTCCACTTCGATGATCACAATATCGGAAATGGAGGAAGAACCGTCGAAATCGGTCTGACGTAAACGGTAATAATTTATCCCTTGCTCGGGTTCTTTGTCGAGAAAGCTATAGTCTAACACCTCGGTACTGGTGCCGGCTCCGGCAATTTGTCCAATGGCGTAGAAGGATACCCCATCAGAGGAACGCTCGATGGAGAAGAATTCGTTAGCGGTTTCGGTGTAGGTCATCCAGGAAAGCGCCACTTGGTTACCGTTGTACTGGCCACGGAAATGAGCGAATTCTACGGGAAGAACATTTTTGGGAGGATCGATTTGATTGGGGAAAGTGAGCAAGTCATTAACGCAATCACCACCACTAGGGGGGAAGCCTGCTTGAGCACCGCCTTGATAGGTAATGGGCGTACCAATCTCATAGAATAATCCGGAAGAAGCATCCCATAGTACCATGGTGTACAAATCACCATCGTTTAATCCGTAGAGTGGCGGTGCATTACAAAGACCATTGGGTAATTGGCTCAGGTCATCATCAGCGTACACAATCAAATCGAAAAACGGTAGATTAGTACAACCGAAGCCGCTACCAACACCTAATTCAGCAACACCAACAACAAAATCATCAGCATCAAAGGCTGCCACCCAGTCACCTGTGGTGGCGGTGATGCCACTACCTACTTCACCGACGAAAGTCCGGTAACGCATGGAGTTGGGAAAGTCCCCACAATCAGGGCTAGAAGGCGTGGTAAATTCTGGAGGCTGCGCCATGGCAACGGCCCCTAGAAAGATTAGAACAAAAGTTAGTAAAGAACGGGTCATATTGGGAAAGTTAAAAACCGGTACCGGAGGGAAAACCCTCCGGTACCGGATAAGCGGGGTAAGTAAAGTTGCTTACTTAACGGCACGGATGCTGAGATCGCTCAGCAATTCACCGTCTTTGACAACTGTGATCAAGTACATACCAGCTGGTAGGTTGCTGGTATCCCAGTCGTAGGTATACCGTCCTACGGGCAGGGAAGTATTATCGACGATGCGGTTGACCATTCTACCGTTCATATCAATGACTTGAACGGAGTATGTACCGGCGGCCCCTAGTAACAGACTGACCTGAGATTGATCAGCAACTGGGTTGGGACTTAAGGTCATTTCGTAGTCAACTACTTCTTCAGTCACTTCAAGGTTAAAGACCAGGTCTTGGCGCTTGACGTGGAAACCACCTTGGTAGGTTGTTCCAGGTTCAAAGGTAACACCATTATGACGGAAAATGTATTCCTCATCATCTTCCAGGCCTGAAACGGCTCCACCATTGATGCGGTTTACTCGTCCGTACACCCCGGTAGATTTAAATAATCCATACTCATTGATGTCGAGTACGCCTACCAGCTGGCCGTCTTTCGTCAAGACTTCTACCGGTTTGTTAGGATCAATGGCCGTTCCAGTTGCATAACCTTTAATGAATTCCGCAGCTTCTCCCGGAACAAATGCGCGTCCATCTTCACCAGCTACAACCTTAGTGGTAGGTTGGTCAACGACAACAACATAGCCATCACCTGCTACCAGAGTTTCTAGACTATTGAATACGCCACCATTCGGCTCAAAGTACTCCTGCGGTCCATTGCGGAAAGAGAAAACAACATTGAGCGGTGAAGGAATAATTGCCGCGAAGTAGTCCGTTACCATTTGGTCCGTTGGCAAAGCGGTACCTACGAGGTTAATGAACCCATCAAGTGGATGACGTTCTGATCCATCCTCTTCGGTACCACAGATTTGTACCGTAACGGTAGAAGCAGTACCATTAGTAATCAGGTAACCGTAGCCACGTTGCCAGCCTGAAATACCATTAAAGACACCACCGTTTGGTTCCCAGAAGGCAGCACTACCACTAATGTAGGTGCTTACTTCCGTAATACCAGTACCTAAGAAGACCTCATCAAAGGTCTGGTAACCGGCAGCAGGTACGACGGTAAGCGAGATGAAGTTGGTAGCACTTGGTGTGAGTACCAAGTCCTGACATACGATACCCGCACCAACGGTAATCGTTTTCGTAATCTCCAGGTCAACTGGTGGTGAGAAGGGGTCACATTGCGTCCGTACCAGCAGAGTGGCCATGTACGTTCCATCAGCGGGGTAAGTGAATGTTGGGTTAGTCTCATTGGGTCCAACCACTTCAAAGGTCCCATCATCATCAAAATCCCATGCGTAGTTAACTACATTACCTTCAGCCAACTCCTGGAAGGACACTTCCAATGGGTTGGTTGGGCTGATGGTGAAGCTGAAGTCTACGGAAGCATCATCTACCACGTTAATCTCCAAGGTGTTGGTCGTAGAACAGCCAGAAGGAGTAGACTCTACTACCGTCAAGGTGTAAGGACCACCGGCGGAACTGAAGGTTACCGCAGCGGTAGCACCAGATGGAGAAAGGATTCCTGCACCATTTGCTGGGCTATCTAAGGTCCAAACGTAAGTATTACCCGGAGTACTAACTACGGAGTACTGCTGCGCGTTACCACCGGAGCAAGGTTCGCTCGGGCCCACGATGGGATTCTCGGCAGGGGTTTCACCCACTGTAATGTCTAGGAACGCTACGGCGTCACAGGCACCATCCTCACTGGTAACATCTACCCGTACCTGTACTATTCCCGTTCCGGAACTGGTAATGTCCACGGTATTAGAGAAAGGTGGATCTGGGAACATGATGTCCGCATCTCCGGTAGCACTTTCAATCGAGTAATCAAACTCCAAGTTCGGAGCACCACCAGATACTAGGGTTTCTAGCGTGAGGGTTTCACCGGAGCAAAGCTCAGTAGAACCACTAGCGGAAGAAAGCGTCGCGGTAGGCTGTGGTAGGATTTCTACCTGAATGGTAATCGGGCCAGTGAAATTCGTTCCACCACATCCTTCATCGATAAACACATCGTACCAAACGTAGGCAGGAACTGCAAAGCTACTCGCCAGCAAACGATCTGAAATAGAATTCAAATTCGTAAAACCTGGCTCTGGGCCATTACAGCTACTACCTCTGCGCTGACGCTCGTTTCCACAGAAGTTGATGAAGAACTCTCCACCGCCGCCTGTTTGCTGGAATACGTCAACATCAACACCGACACCATCAGCGACGGGGTCAGTACGACGGGTGTAAAATACATCGCTGGCATCACCAACATTGTTAGTGGTCAATTCAGCAATCAGATCAGTCACGTTGAATATTCCACCATTGCAAATGGAAGTCTCAATACTGTTAAGGCCTCCATCATTGTTGTCACTACCAGCAATCTCATCAATCGCATTGGGTGATGGTTCAACCGTAACGGTGAATTCATATTCGTCACCCACGAGTTCAGTCACTGCAGGATTTGACATTGTAGCTACGGAACTGTTCAACTCGTACGTGGCCTGGATTGTGTAGACAACATCTACGGGACCAGAAGTGATATTCGTGTACTCATCTGATTCTAAGGTACCAGTACCGATAGGTCCAAGAGGGGCATTACCTGGGTTCGGAACTAGGGATCCAAAATCAACAGCCAGAAGTTCGTAGGTTACGGTTCCTCCACCGGGCACGGAAATACCCGTTGGCTCTTCGATGAATAAGTCGAGATCATCCTCCGAACAAATTTCGGAGTCAACTTCGTCAATAGCCACCACTGGCTCTGGGTAAACAACGACTTCCACGGGGAAGGAAGCACCTTCACAGCCAGTAGTTGGGTTAACCGGGGTAACGTTGTAAGTTACCGTAACGATGTCACCACTCTGGTTTTCAAACTCACCATCCGTAATCGGATCGGCGTTAGCCATCGCGATAGGACGGGCAATGGTCAGTAGATCGGATGATCCATTAACGTCAATCGGTCCATCAGCAGAGACGGTATAGTAGAATTCGATGCCGGTACCACCGGCGGGAACGTCGATGAACTGCGCCAGGTCGATATTAACGCTCATGTCACTCAGGATCGACTTCACGGGGTTAACTACCGTGGACTGGATACGAGGCAGAACGGTAACAGAAACGGTAACGGGCTCTCCGGCACATTCGTCGGTGAAACCGGGAGTACCGTCTTCCAGATAAGGCGTAATGGTTAGATCTACGGTCAGGTCCGCGCTAGAGAGATTCTGTGGCGTTTGGGAGAACTGGGCATTGAAGCCCGCCAGATCGAAGACGGTAGTCGCTTGCCCCAGGTTGAAGATACTGAGCTGGCCAGTAGCCTCTACATTCAAGCGGTAGTCACTGCGATCTACTGCACTTGGTGAGGGTAAGAAGTCTGCAACTAGTTCCACCAGGTCTCCGGAGCAAACCAGTACAACCTCGTCAATATCAGCTCCGGCGGGAGAATTAACGGCTACGTCCAATTCCGGAATTTCCGGAGCGGGTGTTACCGTAATGGTGGGAACCAAGGGAGACGTAATTGCGGTAGCGGACGAGGCTGGCATAGCATCCAGGGTAGCTAAGATATCACAACCGGCAGGGCTAGTGACACTAATAATATCGTAGGTCGTCATGCTGGCCGGTGCGGCTGCATCGTCCAGAATCGTCAGAATACCACCAACTTCACTAACCGTTACGGAGGCAATTGCCATGAAGTCATTATCGACAACGTATTCTACTACGTAATCACCGGCTTCGGGGTTAGTTACTTCGAGGAGTAGGTCGAAGGTTTCATCGGAACAAATCAGACGGTTAGGTGCCTCGCGGTCTGGATCCGTACTAAAGGTACCGAGTTCAGGCAGCTCATTAACACTACTGGCGCATCCGATGCGGAGAGTACGGCGTCACAAGAAGCATTCGCTGTACCATTAATGCCGTCCAACCCGATTAAGGTCAAAGTAATACCGTAGTCACCAGCCGTAGCGGGCATAGCCGTAGCGGAAATCGTAGCACTACCAGTTCCATCGAGTACAACGGTTGCAGCACCCGAAGGCGATAAGTCAGCGCCCAGGGTGTAAGAGACGGTTGCACCAGGCGTACCGTCAATGTCGAAATCAACGGTGCCACCGTCTTCACAAACCTCGGAGTCCGTGTTTACGGTAGCGTCCAGTACAGGTAGTACGTCGATGTCCAATTCAATGGAGGGCCCAGTACATTCACCCATATCCAGTACGGAGCTAGGGG
>JBCDGT010000047.1:0-9982 GCA_038750915.1 Bacteroidota bacterium | reverse complement strand
TTGCCGATCACAGCACCCAGCCTAGGAAGGAACCTGAAATCGATGCCCATAAGGCGATCAGCACAATCATTGCCCTGCGACAGATCATAAGCGAATTCCTCTAACAGTCCTTGAGTCCTGCGGCCGCTCGCTGATACCGATACCTGGGCTGGAGAACCACCCAACCATGCTATTCTTGCGCCCAGGACGCAGTGAGGCAACAAAGTGGAGGGTGGTAGAATTGGTCTGTTAGTCTTTTTGTACTTTGTACTTTGGACTTTGGACTTTTGGTAGGTACTAGGCCTTCCGGCCAGTTTTTGGTTGGTGGTTTCAACTTAGAAAGCTGAAGAGCGGATCTGAAGATCCATGCTCCTTGCCAATTGATTAAGGCACTAAAAGACCAATAGACCAACAGCACCAAAGTACCAACTCTACCACCCTCATCTTCTCCGCATCACTTCGGCTTCAAAGCCAGCGGCCCGTACTCGCTGTGCTAGGCGGTTCGCTTCACTGTAGCGATTGGACTGCCCGGCTAAAGCAACGGCAAGGGAGCCCCGGTTAAATTTCTCCATTCGCGTATCCGTAAAGCCCGCCCCACGGAGAGCCCTTACCCGCTCTTCAGCGCCCGCTAGTTGGCGGAAGCTTCCCGCAATGACCAAGTACCTACCTTCACCTACTGCCGTAGTAGTGGTTGCTGGAGGGCTAGTGGGCGCGGTCGTTGTGGCGGGGGGCGTATCAGTAGTGCCTCCTGCTGGCGGGGTCACCACTTCATCATCAATGACTGGAGAATCTGTGGTAGGCCGTGGGTCAACCTTTTCGCCTTCAGGGACCGGCTGAAAGTAAGAGTCGAGGTTGGTGGTTTCGCCAATATCGTCGGGGGCGTCGCCGGAGTAGTCATCTGGGTTGAGCACAATAGGGTTGTCTCCGTTTTGTCCACCATCTTCCGTAGCTTGAAGGGCGGCGTAAAACAGGTAAATCAAGGCTGCCAAACACCCAATTAGGATGATTGGAATAAGGATGGAGGTATTTTTCATAGCGTAACGGTGTTAAAATCCCAGTTTTTTTGGTGTTTCATTGCAATACTACGGTTAGAAAACGCATTTTTGTGTTGATGTAATACTGAAAGCTCCTGTAATCAAGAGCCAAAGTACATAACCTAGCGCTTAAGCATCAGTATTACGCAAGAATTGTTCAAGTGTTTGCTTTTTGGAAAGACCGTTTTTAGAGGGTACCCTATAGGTGCCCTCTTTTTTATTCTCGGGGGCGGCTATAAACCATTCTTCTTACCTCACGTTGGGCTATCATGTCCAAAAGTAAGCCATCCTTCATGACGCCCATCCCCCCTCCGGATCCTACGGCCGCCAGCCGCAAAGAAGACCACATTGAGTTGGCCTTCCGCTCCCAGGTTGATAGTTTGGGCCTCGACCGTCGGTTTGACTACGAGCCACTACTAGCAGCTCATCCGGCTCCGGGCTCCCTCCCGGCGGTGCCCTTCGGCGGCAAGACGATGCGGGCCCCCTTATGGGTCAGTAGCATGACGGGTGGCACGGAAAAGGCCTATACGATCAACCAAAACTTAGCCCAAGCTTGCAACGAATTTGGCTTAGGAATGGGGCTCGGTTCCTGCCGACCGCTACTCTACGGACAAGATCGGCTTCAGGATTTCGATATCCGGCCAGTGACCGGAGACGACGTCCCTCTGTATGCTAACCTCGGGGTCGCTCAAATTCAAGATATTCTAGACGAAGGGCGGGAAAAGGAAATCAAGCAGATGGTAAATGCCCTGCGGGTAGACGGGCTAATTATTCACGTCAATCCGCTGCAGGAAGCCCTGCAGCCGGAGGGCGATCGCTTTCGCGTCGCCCCGTTGGAGACAGTACGGGCTACACTTGCGGCTTTACCGGGGCTACCATTAATCGTCAAAGAGGTCGGCCAAGGTATGGGACCGCGTAGTTTAGGACAACTTCTACAACTCCCCTTATTAGCCATCGACACGGCTGCCAATGGTGGCACTAACTTCAGCAAATTGGAGCTTTTCCGGAGTGACGACTTGAGTCGGGAGGCCTACGCACCGCTCGTCCAAACCGGTCATTCCGCAGCCGAAATGGTGGGCATGGTCAATGATTTAGTAACGGGCGGCGGCGCGCAGATGCAGTGTAAGCAGTTAATAATCAGCGGCGGGATCAAGAACTTCTTGGATGGCTACTACCTGATCGAGCAATCAGCACTTCCCGCCGTTTACGGGCAAGCATCGGCTTTCCTGAAGTACGCCCGGGAAGATTACGCCACCCTAAAACGCTACGTCTCCACCCAAATTCGCGGACTAGAATTAGCCCGTGCTTACCTTCGCCCCAGACTATGAGTACGAATCCGCCCCTAGTGGAAAAAGACAATAAGCAAATTAACGGTTTCAGCAAGCTCGACAAGGCCGCTCGTCGTAGTTGGTTGCAGAACTACTTTCTGACCGCTGGCCGGGAAGATACACTCCGCTACTTTGACGCCAGCGATCCTGAGTTGCAGGCCGTTTTAGATAACTTCAGTGAAAATACCGTTGCCAACTTTCCGCTTCCCTTCGGTATTGCCCCCAACTTTGTCGTCAATGGCGAAACCTACGCCGTGCCGATGGTCATCGAAGAAAGTAGCGTGGTAGCCGCTGCTAGTGCAGCGGCTAAATACTGGATGAGCCGGGGTGGTTTTCACGCGGAGGTGATCGCTACTGAAAAACTAGGGCAAGTCCATTTCCGCTGGAACGGCCGCCCGGAACGGAGGGCGGCCCTACTGAGCGATCTTTTCACCCGCGTCCGCGCCCAAACTATCGAGCTTACCAGCCGCATGGAAGCCCGGGGAGGTGGGGTACGGGGCCTGACCTGGAAGCACCTCCCTGAAGTAGCCCCCGATTGTTACCAGCTACTCGTCCGCTTCGGCACCGCCGATAGTATGGGGGCCAACTTCATCAATACCGTACTCGAGGCCTACGGCCGTGAGCTGGAACGCTGGGCGGAAAACTGCCCGGACTTACTGCCCGAAGAGCGCCAGTTGGAGGTAATCATGGCCATCCTCTCCAACCATACGCCCAACTGCCTGGTCCGCGCCTGGGTCCGTTGCCCCATCGAGGCCATGAACATCCCGAATAGCGGGGTAGATGCCGCCGACTTCGCCCGCCGCTTTCGCTACGCCGTCGAGATAGCCCGCCAAGACCCCTACCGCGCCGTTACTCACAACAAAGGGATCATGAACGGCATCGACGCTGTAGTACTGGCTACCGGCAATGACTTCCGCGCCATCGAGGCCGCTTGCCACGCCTTCGCGGCCCAGGACGGACAGTACCGCAGTCTCAGTCGCTGCCGTATCGACGGTGACGTTTTCCACTTCGAGCTCAGCTTACCTCTAGCCCTTGGCACGGTGGGCGGCCTGACGAAGCTCCACCCCTTGGCCAATATTTCACTGGACATCCTCGGTCGACCCGGCGCCGAAGAACTCATGTGCGTGATGGCCGCCGCGGGCCTAGCACAGAACTTTGCCGCCCTGCGCAGCCTGGTCACTACTGGCATCCAGCGTGGCCACATGAAGATGCACCTGCAAAACATCCTCTCTTCCCTGGGTGCAACCGCTGCGGAGCGAAAAGCCACCGCAGCACATTTCGCGGGTAAAACAGTAAGCCATTTTGGAGTAAGGGAGTTTTTGGAAGGCCACCGCAAAGACTAAACCCAGTATTAACCATTCGTTGACAAGTACTACATTGCTAGAGCCGAGATCGGTTCCGATCTTGCGCCAATGCGCCTTATCCTCCTTGGGTCTACTTTTATCGGGCTGCTTGCCCTACTAGCATGCCAGAACACCCCACCGCCCGGCACCTACGTTATTGAGCTGACGGACAGCATCGTCAATCCAGTACGGGGTAACTTCCAAGTATACTGGGGCATTGCCGACACAGTCGCCTGGGAGGCAACCCTGGCTGCAGCGGACACCATATACGAGGATGGGAATTACCGCAAGCTGCGCAGCAAGGAAATTTGGTACGAAATGCGCCGAGAAAAGGAGGAGTGGCGCGCTACGCAGCCCTATCCCGGCTGGGAGCGGCGAGTAGACTCCATTGACCGCCAACTGAACGTCATTCGAATGCTGGACAATAACCGGGTACTGGCTGACATCCCCGCTGCTGACGTAGTAGTTGGCCGAGATAGTTTTCGGATTGCGGTTATCCATATCAAGGGCAAAGCCTTCCCTTGGCAGGAGTTTGATGCGGATCATCCTGATTACCTGCTTCTTTCCACCAAAGGAAATGGTAATATCCCCATCGTGATGGACCAAGACAACATCGGTGCCATTAGCCGGAAGACGGTCTTTCGGGTGGGCCGACGCCACTTCGTCCTCAAAAACGTCAGCGATGACCGCCGGGAAATCATCATCGAAGAAACGGAGGTAGGCCGAGAGTTCCCTTTAGTAGCAGAGCTCGATCTTTACTACAAGCAGGTACCCGTCATGTCTCTAGACAGCACGCTTACCACCATCAAAAGAACGCCAGGAAAAGACCTCGCCATCTATTTTGCCCACTTAGGGCAGTGGCGAAGCGATTTACTGCTTCGTATTGACAGCCTCTACCGGGAACTACCCACTAAGGAGAAAGAAGACCTGGACATAGCGGTAGTAGTTCGGGATAACTTCTTGTACCACGTCAAGGACTTCACCGAGGAGCACCAATTAACGCTTCCAGTCTACGTTGCCACCGAGAAAACCTGTCTACGGATGAATTGCCATCCCTACACCCCTTACTTCGTCGGTGTCAACGAAATGGGTAGAATAACGACTTTCTACGGCTGGCATAGCTGGTTGGAGGAACGATTGGGGGTAGAGTTGGCAGAGGAGGTGGAGAGTAAGTAGTCTGGTGGTCTGGTAGTCTAAATTAATCCACCGCTAGCCGAAGGTGTGATTTGGCTTACTATTTTACTTGTAACTCCTTAGGTTAATATCTACCGGGCGCTCGGAGGTCTCGACTTACGTCAGAGTCACTCCGAAGACCTCTCATTGGTTTTATTAACGGAAAAGCGGAGGACCTCGGAGCGCACTAGCGCAGCTAGTTCCTCCGAGCGTCCGGTTCTCAGTAACCCAAGTAGTTGCTTTTATTTACTCGGTCGTTGGGCATTATAAAGCTCTGTTGGAACAAAGTCCAGCATTTTGCTACGCAATTCCTGAAGTTGTGCATCCGCCGTAGTGCTGCCACTAAACCGTCCTTTCCAGAAAGCGCGGTAGGTCAACCAATACTTGAGAGCAAAGAGACCAGACACCGGTAGGCTGAGCAAGTACAACCAGCCCCAACCAGCAGGATAGAGCCAGTTAAATAACAGCGTCTGAAGCAAATAGAAAATGGGCAAGATAATCCAGGAGCCGAGGGTTTGAACGGTGGCTTTATAGCCAGGATCGATGCCCATGGCCTTCCAAATGGCGTTGATCGCCAGCAACCAGGGCGCGTGATTGATCAGGCCGTACAGGTATAAGGGCAGTCCGAGCAGGGTGCCGGCCTTCAGCTTACGATCTGGGTGCTGGCTAAACTCGATGTCTAACTGCCCTTTTTCCCGGAGTAGTTTTTCGTAGCCAGTGGCCACTTCTCGGAGGCTTTCTCTCTGTTCTTCGGGCAACTCTCGTAGCCAACTAAGGATGCCTTGGGTCCGATAATGGTGGTCGCCGACTTTCAAGGGGCGCTCATTCTGCACTGCCCTTTCAATAGGACGCAAAAGGTATTCTTCCTTTTTATCCTTGGTCTGGATGAGCAGACCCTGCATCCTTTCGGTGAGCAGATTCGTCAGGGCGCGGATGGCCCGCATAGGGCTTTCTTCGTATTGCTCCCGAAACTGGTGGAGGTCAATAGGCTCGCCGTAGCGGATGAAGGCCCGGCTAAAGCAAGTGGTCGGGCTTTCGTAGTTAGCGCCAACCGGCTGCATGGATACGCCGAGTTTCCAATCGTTCCGGTTCTCTGCTTCCAGGGCCATACTGGCCGCCCCTCCCTTGAGGCGGCGGAGTTTTCGTTCTAACTCGCTGGCCCCTTCCGGGGCGATGTACATCACTTTACCCGTTTCCAGGCCGGAGAAGGTTCGGTTAAAGATCTCGTCCTTGTCTCCACCGCGTGTTGCCCCTTTCTGCTTGTCTTGCGGGCGGGCTACGGGAATACAAAATGGGTCAATCAGGAAGGCCATCACGGGGTTCATCCACATAGCAGCATTGGCCAAGAAAAAAATCTGATAATCCAAGTGAATCCCTACGATCAGGGGGTCGATGAGGGTGTTCGGGTGGTTACCACATAGGAGAGTAGGGCCTGAATGGTTAGCGGTCGTACGATTTTCCACTTCCATCCCAGGGTAGTAGATGCGCAGCATCCAACGGCTCAAAAAATGGAATAACCAAAAGACGAGTTTAGACATGGCGCCAAGGTAGGCAATCTTGCAACATGTTGAGGTCTCTCTTGATCTGATGATTCAACTTGATAAGTTCGCTCTAAAACATCCTAGATTCGCCTCCGGCTGAAGCAGGAGCACTACGCTTTAAAGGACAAGAGATAATCCCGCACCAAAGTATCAAACACTGGCCCCTCATCGAAGTGGAAACGGACCGCGAGAGGAAGCACAAAAATGGGCAACCGTTCCTTGGCAATAAATTCCCGGTGCAGTTCCAGGCGCATGGCGTCTTTCTCCGTGGTGATGATGGCTTTGTGCTTACCAGGCATTTCACGGTACCGGAGTTGGAGGTTGGCCAGATCACGTCGATCGAAGTAATGATGGTCTTCGTAATCGAGGCTCTGTACGATGTCGCTGTGCTGCTTCAGGTGTTGGATCAGGTAATCGGTGCGGGCGATGGCGGAGATGAGCAGTAAGCTCACATTTTCCTCCATTCTCAGGCGGTACCGATGATCGAGCATGTAGTAAGGAGCGGCGTAGTCGTAGTGGGTGAAAAACACCCTTTGGTGAGGTAGTGGGTCGATCTCTTCAATGAGCGCATCGGCGGCTTCCCGGCTCATATCTCGGGGGCATTTGGAGACGATGATAACGTCAGCCCGCGTGTAGCCGGAGCGCCATTCCCGCAGCCGCCCGCTGGGTAACAAATAATCCTGAGTAAAAGGGCGGTCAAACTCGGTCAGTAAAATATTGAGTCCTGGCTTAACGGCACGGTGCTGGAAGGCATCGTCCAACAATACCAGCTGGGTATCTGGCTTCCGCGCCATGATCTCTGGAATGGCAAAGGCGCGCTCTTCGGCGACGTTAACGGACACCCCGGGGAACTTACGTGCAAACTGTAGAGGTTCGTCTCCAACCTGTTCGGCGTTCATCCTCGGCGTGACGTGCAAGAAGCCCTTGGTCTTACGTCGGTACCCCCGGCTAAGGGTAGCGATCTCTAGGTAGGGGTCCAGGCCACGGATCAGGTATTCGATGTGGGGGGTCTTACCTGCTCCACCTACACTCAGGTTACCAACACTGATAACAGGGACGCTAAAGGAGATACTTTTTTGGATACCCCGCCGGTAGGTCCAGTTACGAAAGCTCACCCCCAAGCCGTACAACAAGGAGAAAGGAGCCAGCAAAGCTTTGGCAAGTTTGGTCTGAACCATACTGGGGAACTACAATATTCGTGCCAGGAATCCGGAGGACCTTCGAAGCCTGAAGTTCGAAGGGAGAAAGTTGAAGATTTTCAGCTATCACCAATAAAGGGATGTCCACATTTTCTTCTTTCAAATTTCTTGCTTGTACAGATAAGGTATGCCTTGTTTCTAGACACTTCACGCTGCACACGTTCGACGAGCTCAGTGACCACCTGCGGCCGCGGCCGCCAACTTCTGCCAATTGTTCTGGGTTACTCTGAATATGCCCATCAAAGAAACCCTCACCAAATTAGGCCATCTCGCCCACCGAGAGTGGGACGAGATTGTCGATCGTCTCGGCTGGGGTCGTGACAAACCCGTATCCGTAGCCAGCTACATCGGATTTGGCCGGGAAGATTATCTCTTCCTGACCGGGCGAATACTCCGTGACCGAGGTATCAGCCGGGAAGAACGAGATAATTTACTCGATAATGTGGTCAACAACTTTAAGCGCTTTAACAGCCGGGAAGTCGACGGTGCCGTCGTCGACATCCAGTGGGGAGATCACCACTTTCAACGCATTACCGATTCAGAGGGGTACTTCCACGTAGAGCATTACTGCTCCCACGATGAGCAGGTCGCCAGCGACCACGATCTGTGGCAAGAAGCCAAAATAACGGTACGCAGCACTCCGCAAAATGGACCAATGGAAGTAGTGGCCCACGCCGAGGTGGTTGTTCCGAAGGTCGCTGAATTTGGGGTTATTTCCGACATCGACGACACCGTGCTACAAACCGACGTAACGAGCAAGCTGAAGCTTAAGGCGATGCTCCACACGGTACTTAAAAATGCAGGGAACCGCCACGCCTTTGCGGGCGTAGCCGATTTTTACCGAGCTTTGAGCCTAGGTAAAGATGGCAAAGGCTTCAACCCCTTCTTTTACGTTTCCAACTCTCCGTGGAACCTTTACGACCTGCTGCTGGATTTCTTGCACTTAAATCACTTACCCCGCGGTCCCATCCTCTTACGCGATTTTGGCCTACCCAACGAAGACGCCACCTTCCACTACAAAACTCACAAAGCAGATATGGTCCGTAAAATTCTTGCGACCTACCCTGCGCTGCCTTTCATCCTCGTAGGCGACTCCGGCGAACACGATACGGATATCTACCTGGAAGCTGCCCGCAATAACCCTGGCCGTATACTGGCCATCTACATTCGGGACGTTCAGCACAAACGACGGGCGCGGCGGATCAAAAAGTTGATCGAAACGGCTAAAGACATCGAGGTAAAATTAGTCGGCAGCTACGAAGAAGCTTTGGCGCACGCGCAGGTGCAAGCTTGGGTAAAATGAGCAAAGAGTTGGTACACCTACTCTCGTTGGCAGTCTATTTTCCACGTTGGGTACACAATGCTTTCGTCCGTGCTCACCCATTCGCCAATCCATTTAAAACCGGTTGAAGAAAGGTCGGAAAAGGTCAGCCGGTAAAAGCCATCGGCTCCATTTGGGGCTTTTTGTGGCCGCCGATAAACCAATTTGTCGCCGGATTTCCCGCCCACCCAGGTGGGTAAACTCGCCGCTGGGCTGGCACTAGAATAATAGTGGATCAACCAATGTTCCTCTTTTGGGGAATACTGCCGGATACTACCAGAATGTTTTCCATCTGCTTTAAGGGTTTCATCCTGGATGGCCCAGCCGTTCATAATATACTTGAAGCGCCAAGTCATAGCAACTGCTTCCTGCCACGAACCATCCGGAGCCCGGCTCGTCGAAGTGCAGCTGCATTCTCCAATCAGCAGCTCATAATCAAGTAAAGCCTTCGGTGCTGCGGGGTTATACCTACCGAAAGGAAATTCCTTGCTAGGTTCGTATTCGTTTTGCCCATTCGACTGGGCGGCTAAAAGAAGGATGGCGCAAAAAAACAGGTAACACCGTTGCATGGTTTGTATGGCTTTGTCTGCCCGCAATAAAAGCCAATTGGAGTTGATCTACCAGGCTTTTGCAGCGAACGGGAAGGTTCTTGCCGTAAACGAGGAGCATCAACGGACGCGCTCGCCAGCGAATAGGGCTCGGACTTCTTTTTGCCGGCTTTTCGCTACGGAAATCCGCGTACCATTCCGTAATAGTAGATGAGGTGACTCGGTAGCGAAACTTTCGACCTGTAGGCGATTCACAATGTATTTACGGTGTACGCGCAAAAAATAGTTTGGCAACTGTGCCTCGAGGGTTTTTAAGCTGATCCGCATCAGTTTCTTTTCCCGTTCTCCACGGTGAATAATCGCATGATAATCGTCTGCCTCAATGTGGCTGATTTCCGCCAAACTGACGACTTCGTATCTATTGCCGGACTTTATCGTTAAGACGCTCTCTTCCGGTTGGTGATTTTCTTTTAATTGTTCGTACAAATCCGTGTTTTCCTTTTTCAGCTCTCCAAG
>JBCDGT010000046.1:0-10044 GCA_038750915.1 Bacteroidota bacterium | reverse complement strand
GGGAGTGAAAAGACGTTCTTCTACTTCCGGCGGGATGCCCGGTCCGTTATCGGCGATGGTAAAACTGGCGGGGAAGGCGGTTGAAGAAATTAGGATGCGGCCGTCTTTACCGATGCTCTGCTGGGCGTTAGTGAGGGCATTGATGACCACTTGCTCTAGGTGAGCTGCATCGGCTTCCAGCCAGATGTTTCCGGGCTGTAATTGGAAGCGTAGCTCAATATTCGCTTCTTCCAAAACGCTGACCATGACCTCACCGGTTCGGTGGAGTAGTTCATTGAGGTCGACCCGCTTTTTCTCTGCGGGGGGCAGGCGGATCACCCGCGCGAAGTTCCGCATGAAAGAAGTCATGTTTTCCGCCCGATTGATGACGACAGGCAGGTAATCCTGGTTGAGTTGCGGGGCTTCCTCGGGGCTCTCGGTAGCTGCTTCCAGCAGAGTGCGAAGCACACTGACAATGGCCGCATTAGAGTTATTCACCTCGTGAGCCATCATGCGGATCACCTTGCCGTAGGCCTCTTTTTCAGCAGCCAAAATTTCCGTTGTAACGTCCTGAATGACCAAAAAACCTCGCTCAAAACCCCGGTCGAGAAAAGTAGCGGCCTCGACGTGATAGCGGCGATTACCAGGGCCAACAAAAACATCCTGTTGGGAAGCGCCGAATTTCTCTGGGCGCGACCGCAGGTGCAAAGCCGGTGCTAAAACAGCCGTACGGAAGGCTTCTTCCTGGCACTTTTTGGTCATCCAGGTATTCATCTTTTTGGCTTCTCCGTCAAAACTTAAAATAACCACCCCTAGTTCGGCAGCTTCTAGGAGTCGATCTAAAAATGCTTCCTGTTGGAGACTACTGACGCGCTCTTCCCGCAGCTGATCAATCATCTGGTTGTAGACATTCACGATTCGGTCCATCTCACTACTGCCTGTCGGCATGAGTTTAACGGAAAAATCTTGGTCTTCTAGGGCCGCCGCGCCACGGCCCAGCAGCTGTAAGGGAGAGATCAAAGACCGGTAAATATGCCAGGCGAAGTAGGCGGAAAGCAAAAAGAGTATTTCTGCCAGGATGACCATACCTCTTTGCTCCTGAGTGGTAGCATAGGTTAGGTAAGCCAGTGCAAGGTGCAACAGGAGAAGGTAGAGGATGTATTTGAGGGAGGAGGACAAAGGGCTAAATTAGACAACAAGATTACTGTTTGTTTTCGACAATCCCGTATTTATCAATCCGCCGGTACAGCGCCGCCCGGGTTAAGCCCAGCTCACGGGCGCTAGCAGCGATTTCTCCGCCGTTGCGGGCTAGGGAAGATTTGATCATTCGCACCTCCATTTCTTCCAGGGTGATGCCACCGGGAAGGAAATCTTTATTGATCGCTCCGGAGGGGCGGAGCTGGCTGTCCATATCTTCTACCTGAATGACGGTGGCTGGGGCGAGGATGGTCGTCCGTTCAATTAGGTTTTGCAACTGCCGGATGTTACCCTTGAACTCCTGGTGGCGGAGCCAGTTGATGGCGGGCTTGCCGAGTTTCAGTTCCGGGCGGTCGTAGCGTTTGCGCGCACTTTCCAGGAAGTGTTCGGCCAGCAGTGGGATATCCTCCGGCCGCTCCCGCAGAGGCGGTAGGTGCAGGTGGATGAGGTTGATCCGGTACAGGAGGTCTTCGCGGAAGGTACCTGCGGTCACCATCCCGTGGAGGTCGCGGCTGGTAGCAGAGATGATCCGCACATCGGTTTTGCGTACCCGGCTGTCGCCAAGTCGTTCGTACTGTCGCTCCTGAAGTACTCGGAGAAGCTTGACTTGGGCGGCGTGCTTAAGGTCTCCGATTTCGTCGAGGAACAGGGTGCCACCTTCGGCTAGCTCGAAACGTCCTTTGCGGTCGGCGCGCGCGTCGGTAAAGGCACCGGCTTTGTGGCCGAATAGCTCGCTCTCAAAGAGGCCTTCAGGGACACCGCCAAGGTTGACGGCCACAAAGGGCTTAGTCGCTCTCCGACTAGCTACGTGGATCGCTTCAGCGACGAGTTCCTTGCCAGTTCCACTTTCGCCAGTAATGAGTACGGAGGCTTGGGTAGCAGCCACTCGTTTTGCTTGCTCAAGTACCGACTGGAGGGCTTCGGACTCCCCAATGATGCCCGAGAAAGTATCTACCTCCCCGACTCTTTCGTCTCCATTGCCGGCACCTGCGGCCGCGCCCCCGTGCCCAAAACCAGGGGGTAACTTATCAACTTGGATAGCTACGGCATTAAGCAGTTCCCGATTGTCCCAGGGTTTGGCGATGAAGTCTCGCGCTCCCGCCTTCATGCCTTCCACCGCCAATTGTACCGTGGCCCAACCCGTCATTTGGATGATGGGCAGACGTGGGTAGGCAGCCAGTAAGCGCCGGAGCAGGCCCATGCCGTCTTTGCCACTGGTATCGATGGTGAAGTTCATGTCCAGCAACACCAAGGCGGGCTTATGCTCCTTTACGGCGGGCAGGGCGTCGTCCATCCTGAAGACGCTGTGCACCCGATAGCCGGCCCGCTTCAATAGCAATTCCAGGCTGGTGGCCACCGTAGTGTCGTCGTCAATGATGAGGATGGAGTGATTCATGGTGGCGTTATGAGGTGCGCTTACCGATTAGTCGGTGCGTTCCTCCTGGTTGAAAATCTGGCGGATTACTTTTTCTTTCTCTGCTGCTGCCCTAGCTGTGAGACTAGCTGGGGTATCGTAGCGAAAAAGCAAAACACCTTGGTGGGTATTGAGTTTAACGGTAATGCCATCAGCGGTTTCAGTTTGCCAATGACCCCGAAAGGCGCGGTTAACGTCTGTTTCGCTAATAAGGGCGAAGGCATCGACGAGGGCCTGTTCCCCGTCGGGGGAAACCTTGATCTTGAAGAAAGCCCCGTCGCCGTTGGCACGTTCGGTAATGGAGAGGTTAGAAGCCTGCCCCGTAGCGAAACAGGACATCAGGCAGCAACAAAGAATTAGTAAGTACTTCATACCGGTAGGGACGACAAATTAAGCACTGTGTTGCATAAGGGGCAATGCTGCCGTGAAAACAACGACCGATACTTGGGTCAACCACGGCCAGGCAGGGCTGGAGAAGGTGGCGCAGGCGGTGGCTTAAGACCAAGATGCTTTTTCACTTTGGCCGCTAAGGCCATTGCTGCCTCACGACCTTCCTCATTAGTGCCTTCGTGCCGGACCACAAGCTTGTTTTTCCGGGTATTCAGTTTGACGATTACACCGTTGTCATACTCTTCTTGAATTGTACCAACTACTTTTAGCTTGGAAGGAGTTTTACAGAGCAGGTCATAAGCTTCCCGGAGCTTTTTTTTCTGGCTGCGATCATACTGGACAACGAATTTGTAAGCGTCCATCTCCTTGGTTTCAGAAACGGTGCGGGAGGAACTTTGGGCGGACACTCCAAAGGAGAGTAGGCCCAAAACGAGGAATAAATAGTATTTCATGGTAAGGGGAATTGAGAGGTGATTAGACGCTAACGCTTTTAGACGGGCCTTACCCTTTGAGCGCACAAATCTCCTAAAAGCATAAGTGCGTCTAAGAAGGCCGTAGGTCGCCTAAAAGCGTAGCGTCTATACTAATCTTCGTGAAGCACATTGGCCGGTTGCAGCCCGGCTGCCTGCCTACTTGGGACAATGGCGCATAGGATGACAATGAATAGAATTGTCAAGATGGCTCCGAGGATAGCGTAATAGAAGAAGCGTGACGGGATGGGTAGGAGTTCTAAAAATGGCACTTGGACGGCAAAGAAGCTACCAAGGAATAGGGCCGCTCCGGTTACTAAAACTACTTCCATTACGAACTGTAAGGTTACCTGACCAGGGGTTGCTCCCATCGCTTTGCGAAGGCCGATTTCCGCCCGGCGGCGGTTGATCTGGGTGAAGAGTACTCCGAATAAACCTAAGGCAATATTGATCAGTAGGAAACCAGAAATCACGATTAAGATGACCATGGGAATCAGTACGGACCGGTTGGCTTTGCGGCGGTCTTTAGCCATATCCCAGATGACTACGTCGGTATTTTTAGTGTGTTGCACTAGGAGGTTATAGATAGCTTCTTCATTATCCGCTAAGGAGCCAGGGCGGAGACGAAGAATCATCATTTCAAAAGGATCTTCGTCTTCCAGGCGGTCTGCTTGAGGATAGAAAGATAACGGGACGTTATCCGCGAAGTTACCCTTGTACTTATAGTCGGAAGTAACTCCGACGATGATGTGCTCCCCTCCTAATTCGACGATAGTATCGACAATGGAGCTAACGTCAGGGAAGTTATCTTCGTGGAACTTTTTATTTACTACCAACGGACGGTACTTAGCCCGCATATTGTCTTCGGTAAACCAGGTGCCATCGATTAGGGTCAGCTCTGCGGTTTCCGCATAGTACTCATCGACGAACATCATTTGTGTTCTCAAGGTCCTACCGTTATCATCCACAGTGTTGGTATTCCAGGTGCTACCACCAAAGGGGTTGACGGGGCCAATCCAGGAGGCTGCCTCGACGGCATCCATGGCCAGCAAATCCCGACGGATCATATCTTGAAACTCCAGCGCAGCTAGAGAATCCGTGTCAAGGGTATCAGGTAAATCCAGCCGGACGCCAACGCTGTTTTCGTAAGTGAAACCGAGAGGGCTACTGTACCGATTTAGGTTATAAGCAAGGAAGGCGTAAACGCCGAAGAGGACAACGAAGGCCAGGAGGATCTCTAAGAAAATCATTCCATTGGCGCGGCGCTTATTCCACATCAGTTTAAGCAAGTGACTAAACATGACGATAATTTTTTAGGGTGAGGAAATTTTAGCGCAGCGAATTAGCTACGTTCGCCCGGCTCATTCGGTAGGCTGGCAAGATGCCGGAGAGGAAACCGAAAAAGAGTACGACGATGAGGAAATAGAGAAATACCTGAGGGGTAGAGGAGAGGCGAGTAATGCCCAGCAAATCATTTTGATTGACGTAAGAGATAGCACTCAAAGCCAAGACTAAACCAATAATGCCACCAATAAAGGTGAGTACTAGGTTTTCGAAAACGAACTGGATCAAAATATCTCTTCCGGTAGCACCAAAAGCTTTGCGGACGCCAATCTCTCCTTTACGCTCGGCTACACGGCCAATATTCAAGTTAATGAGGTTTAACAACGGTAGGGCTACGAAGAGCATTAAAAGAATCGTAACGGGAATGAATAGCCGCCGCCGAGCGACTACAGGATCCTTCTCCTGTAATAGTGCTTGTGCGTATCCATCTCTTGGCGTAGAATTAAACAAGCTGATCTTGTCGTAGTAGGAGTCTGGGGGGAGTTCATAATTTTCCGCCATGAAGTTAATCTCACTCTGCAGGGCGGGTAAATCCGCAGGAGAGTCGGCCAAAAAGGCGGCCCAGAAACCTCCGTAAAGTGCTTCGCTGGTAAGCTCCCGGTTGTCAAGCGTTGTCATTGGTAGGTACACGTCTCCACCTACCAGTGGGTTGTCGGAGAGCGGACGGTCCACAATGCCCCGTACCCGGTAGCGTACTCCGCCCATTTCCATTTCTCTGTCGATGACCGAAGCAGTGGCTTCTCCGAAGTAATCATCTGCGGCTTTATCCGTAATGATGACCACCTTATTGGCTTGTTCGATGTCCTCGGGAATAAAACGGGCACCGTGGATAAAATTGAAGTCGAATACATCCCAGTATCCGGCATTTACGTAGTAAGGGGAGAAGGAAAATTTCCGACCTTCCAGATAGCCATCGATGTGGCTGTTATTGTGCATTAATGCCGTGTACTGAGGCTCTTCCAAGGGAAGGAGGTTTTCCGTGACAAATTTGTAACTCATCGGATTATTGGAGTTTGACGTCACATCATCCTCGTAGGTGTAAGTAGAGTCATACCGGGCTACACCAGCCACCATAACGGTATCAACATTAAGGATGGTGTCGGTTTCTGTTCGGGTTCGCTCCATGGTCGGCATGATGATCATGCGCTCCGCGTTTGACATGGGCGGGTTTTCCCCTAAAGTGGCATTTATGAGGGAGGTAAGCAGCATCAAAATCATCAGGGTAAAGCTGATGCCAAAGAGGCTGATAAAGGTGTAAAACGGCTTCCGCTTAAGCACCTTCAAGGCGAGAATGAGGTAGTTCTTGAACATTTTTTGGTCTTTTCGTCTGTTGGACTATTGGTTCGTTGGAGTAGCGTGATTTTGGAATTTTAGACTATTGGCTGATGAATTAAACAGTCAAAGCACCAAAAGACCAACTTAGCTCACCCGTTCTCCGTCACTTAGGCGAATCAAACGGTGGGTCTTTTTGGCCATACGTTCGTCGTGCGTTACCATCACGATGGTCGTGCCGAGTTCCTGGTTCAGCTTCAGCAGAATGTCCATGATCTCATCCCCCATTCGGCTATCTAGGTTACCCGTTGGCTCATCCGCGAGGATGATGTTGGGCCGGCCAACAATGGCACGGGCAATGGCCACCCGCTGCTTCTGCCCGCCGGAAAGTTGGTTCGGGAAGTGGGTCGCCCGGTTGCTTAAACCTACATGGGCCAGGGCTTCCAGGGCTAGTTCCCGGCGTTTTTTACCACCCGCATTACGGTACAACAGCGGTAGCTCTACGTTATCAACTACCGATAAATCGTTGATCAGATGAAAGCTCTGGAAGATGAAGCCCAACTGCTCATTACGGAAGCGAGCAATGTCACCACCGTTGTAGGTGGTGATACGCTCACCAGCTAGGGCTACGCTTCCTTCCGTTGGTTCATCGATCAGGCCCATGATGTTGAGCAGGGTAGATTTGCCACATCCAGATGGCCCCATGATGCTGAGGAACTCTCCGGCGGGTACGGTCAGGCTCATGTTCTGCAGGGCCAGCGTTTCGATGGTGTCCGTACGGTAGGACTTGCTAACATTTTCAATTTCAATCATAGCGGGTGCGTTGGTGGAGGCTGAGGTTGTTGGGGGGGTATTGGGAGAAGTAAGAATTGCTTTATCAGTCATGACTATCTATTTTTAATTTAGAGGGGAAGCGAAGCGCGGAAGAGACAAGGCATGCTTTGCCTTTACTCCCCGAGTGGTTTATTATTAATGAAATCCCAGAGGGTTAGTCGGGCCAAGCGGGCGTACGTTTGCCAGTAGGCCCGTAGGGTAGCGGCGTAAGCACGGATGTTTTGGTCCCGAAACTGCTGGGCGAGCGTCAGGTTAGCCAGGGGGATAGCCCCTAGTTCGTAGCTCTGGCGGCTGATCTCGAAGCGCTCCTGAGCCAGGTCGCGGATATCGGTGGCTAGGCGTAGTTCTTCCTGCACGGTTTCCCACTGATCCAGCAGCTGTACGAGCTCGTTGTTCAGGTCAATCTCCGTGCGTCGGGTAGCTTCCTCGGCCAGGTCGCGCGCGGAAGCGGCGCGGCGGGTGAGGGCCTTCCGCTGCCCCCAGTCCAGGATGGGCATCGAAAGGTTCACACTCACGATACGTTCGTTGCGGGGGTCGTTGTAAATAGGGGCCAGTTCCGGGTCGTTACGGACGAAACCGAAACCCGCTTCAATGTCAATACGGGGCCCCAGGTCTCGGCGAACGCGATCTTCCTCGCGGGACGCTTGCAGGGCTCGTTGTTGGGCGGCGATTATTTCTGGACGGCGGTTGGCCATGTGGCTCAAGGCGGCGGTGGTCTCGATGCTGGTGGTAATCTCGGTTGTCGGTAATTCGGGGCGCAGTAACTCTCCCGTGTAAGGCTGGCCGAGTAATTGCTGGATAGCAGCCGAAGCGGCAGCTACTAAGCGTTCGGCACGGAGTAGATTTTGTTCGGCACTGGTGAGCTCGAGGCGGAGCTGTACGAGGTCGCCACGGTTGATTTTACCCAATTCGTAGCGCTCTTCGGCCACGGAGTAAAGCTGCTCGTTAGCCGTTTTATTGATTTCCGCAATCCGGCGTTCCTGGTCGGCATTCACCAAGTCGAAAAAACGGTCGGTGGCCACCAGAGCGGCATCGGCACGGGCAGCATCCAACTGGCGCTGGTTTACCATTTTTTGTAAGGGAAGTAGCTTGCGGTCCCACTTCCAGGGATTAAAGGCCAAGACGGGTTGGCGGAAGAAAAGGCGTATCGGAGCGCCGTTGTAGCTCTTGGTGTCTAGGGCCAAGTTATCCGTCCGTTGCAGGCGACTTTCCAAGCTAATAACTCCTCCCGTAGCGGCGATGCGCTGGCTGGCGAAGAGGCCTATGAAACTGTTGTTGAGTTCGATTTCACGAAAGGCTACCGTACCATCGTCTTGGGTAACCTCCGTACTGGTACGGAAGTAATTGGGGAAATTGGCATTGAGGTCAAGCCTTGGTTTCAGGCCGGCGGTAAAGGCGTCCAATTCCAGGCTGGCGGCTTCGAGTTCTTGTACGGCAACAAGTACACTGAGTGCGGCGTCGGCAGCTTGTACTTGTAGCTCAGGTAGTGTAATGGTTGTCTGGGCGCGGCCGCAGGTGCAAAGCACGGTTAGCAACAGCCCGGTAAATACATATTGTAAGCGCTGGTTCATGTCTTGCGGGTTGTAGCGTAATTAATCGTTAAGTTGTAGCGCGGTAAGGCGGTCGTATTCTTCCGTATCGGAGATCACCACCCGGTCCCCTTCCCGGAGGCCGTTGGTAATTTCTACGTAGTCGCCATTACGTAAACCCAGACCAATTTCCGTGCGGATAGCCTGCTCGCCCCGGACGACGAAAACACTCTGGCGCTTGCCAGCCCGAAAACCCGGGCCGTTGCGAACACGCAGGACGTTTTCTCGCTTGCTGGTAATGACGTTGAGCTCCGCGCGTAAATTGGGACGCAGGGTTTCGTGGCTAGGGTCCTCCAGAGCAACCCTAAAGCGCAAAGTATTATTAGACACTTCCGGTAAAATCTCGGTTACCTCACCAATGAGTTTTGCGCGGGGTAAGCGCAGCTCAACCGGCATTCCAATTTCTAATTGTTCGGAGTAGCGGTCAGAGCAACTACCTTCGATCTTGTAGCGACCGAGATTGGCGATCCGCGCCAAAGGAGTTCCTTCCTGTACCTGTTGGCCAATATTCTCGTTTACCCAGGTGATCACCCCAGGACGGGGAGCACGCACTTCCGTTTCCCGCAGCTTGCGACTTAGTTGTTGGACTTCTTTTTCTTCGATGCCCACCTCTAGTTGCAACTGCCGTTTGCGGCCAGCCAGGCTATTCTCGCTGTAGCTAAGTTGGTTGTTGAGTTTGTCGGACTCTAGATTGGTAATCTTTACCGCCAACTCGGCGGCTTCTACTTCTTCTTCCGTAGCTCCTCCAACTTTCAGCAGGCGCTTGGCATCGGCTAGTTGGGCTTCCGCAGCGGCCAGTTCCAACTTCTTGATTTCGGCATTGTAACTAAGCTCCTTTAGGTCTCGGTCGTACTCCAGGTTGAGTAGGTTGATGTTGTTTTCCCGGAGGGCAAGTTGGTCCCGTCGGCCCTGTAGTTGTAGGCTAACGTAGTCCCGATCCAGTTTCATCAGTAGCTCGCCAGCCTTTACTTGCTTGCCTGCGGTCATCAAAACTTCGTCAATGGTCGTCGATACCGGAGCATTGACCTGCTCTTCGAAAGCAGGTAGGATCAGTGCGGTAGAGTTAATGGTGTTAAGGACCTCTCCGCGTTCTACTGTACCAAAACGAAGCTTATCCAAATCTGCTGCTGGGCGAAATAGCCGTAGGCCAAAGTAAACCAGTGCTATCAGTGCCAGTAGGCCAAGCCCCCATTGTAGGTAGCGCCGGTTACGCTTGCGTTTAATGGTGCTTTGATCAATTGTTCGGTCCATGCCAGCAAGTAGTGCCAGAATTGTGCCAAAAAATTAATGCACTGATAAACTGATTTATATATGTGGTATTAATTTTTAATGTGTTCGTTTTCGAACACCTATAGTTCATTTACGTACAGATGTGAGATATTGGAAAATCAGCAAAATACCAAAGATTAAATGGTGCTTTGTTTAAACAGCAGCGGGTAAATTTCGTCCATATGGTGAAATACCGTAGCTCCTCCTTCTGTGAGTGACTGGTCGTTACCGTGGCGAGCTAGGCCGTAGGTTCGAAAGCCTCCCGCAATCGCACCCTTCACACCAG
>JBCDGT010000045.1:0-10060 GCA_038750915.1 Bacteroidota bacterium | reverse complement strand
TGACCGGGTTACTGCGCAAGAGGTAGTTCGCGCTAGCTACATCACCTCCGGTTGCCTCTTGTACTAAAGCTCCGAAGGGAAGGTAACTGAGCAAACCATCCGGCAGGATGAGTAAGCGCTCCCCGGCTGCAAAGGGTAGCGTGCCGAGCAGGGCTTCGTAAGTTGCCTTACTTGCGTTTAAAAAACTAGTGGGATCCTGATTAATAGCATCTGCACTACTGAAGAAGGAAAGTAGTTTACGTACGGTGCGCTCTATTTCACGGGTAGGTCCGAGAGAATGTAAGGACGCATCGGTAGGGGAGAGTACTAGCACCCTGGCGGTATCGCCACCCATGAAATAGGTGAGTTGGCGGTCCCAGCCCCCGGTTTTTAGCTGAGCTTGTGCTTCATTCAGGTCGATTACCGGAGGGCTGGTAACCAGCCCCGCCAACTGGGGGTAAATTGCTGTGGCCATACTTCTGACTTGTTTCAGCGTATCGCGTAGGGTCAGGATAGTCGTGCGCAACTCTTTTTTCTCTTCCTCCTTTTTTGTGGCGGCCAGGGCTCGTTGACTTTGTCGTAAGCGCTGGGAATATTTAGCAAGGGCCTCCCTTAAGTCGGCAGGCAGGTTCATATCCGCATCAGCCTGGAGAAATGCCTCCAACAGCAGCACGGAGCGGCTTTTTTCGAGGAAGTAAAAAGCATTATCAAAGTCACCTGCGCTTACACTTAGCCGGAGCGCTAGGTCGTAAATGGGGAGGGCCTGCTCCCGCCAAAAGAGTTTACTGACGGAGGCGCCGTATTCGGCCCGAAGTTGATCCGCTAAACCATCCGCGGTGGCTAGTACCTCTCTAGCCTCAGGAACTTTGTTGGCAGCCGTATAGGCACGGGCTAAATCGCCCAAATAAACGAAAAGCCCGGTCCGGTCAGTAGCGGATTCGAACTGTTCCGGCTGTGGTACGGGGGTCTCGGCGGAAAAGGTCCAATCTGGGATCAGAACTGCGATAGCTTCCCGGATGTATTCCGTTGCTTTTTGGGGCTCGTTTTGGACAAGGGCCAACTCCGCACTATTGTCTAGGGAAACCGCCAGGCGGACGGGGTCCTGAAAGTACTCGGCAATTTTTCGGGCTTTGGCAAACCAGTTGTCCGCTTCAGTTTCCTCCCCGGAGCGGAGCGCGATCAAGCCCAGGTGATTGTACATGCTGATGACGCTTGCCGTTGAATTTGAAGCTTCCGCTTGGCGCAGGGCGGTTAGGGTGGTAGCCTTTGCCTGAGCGTACTCTTTTAAGTGGTAGTAAGTGCGGCCCAGTTCTAGACGTGATTGCATGGCCCAATGGGCTTCTCCGAGAGCATCAAAAAGATCTTCGGCCTGGCGTAAATGTGGAACCGCTTGCGAGTAACGCTTCGTTTGATTGTACTGGCGGCCGTACAATCGGTGAGCCTCGGCTATCCGGTAGGTGTCTTCCTTTGCCTCAGCTTCGGATAAGAGGAGGGGTAAAATTTCTGCGGCACGGCCGTAATCCCCCCCATCTTGCCAGAGGAAAACTAATTGTTCCCGGTTACGGTAGCGCCGGGAATAAATGTCCAGCTCACGGTAAGCATCCTCCGCTGCCAGGAGGTAACGCTCTGCGTTAGGAGCTTCTCCATTATTTCGGTGAAAGAGGCCGAGGTTGGCGAGGCTTTTGGCCAGTGGTAAGGCCATACTGTCTTGGTACAATTCCTTTTGTACCCGTAGTGCCTGCTCCGCGAAGGTAATAGCGGTCACCAAGGGTTCTTCCGCACCATAAGCATACACGCTGCGCTTATGAAAGGCGACAGATAGGCTATCCAGGGCATGTGGGCAGGCGGCCCGAACCTCCGCCTCGATCGCTTTTACTGCTTCCGGCTGCTCATAGAGTTGGTCGAGAATATTGGTAATGCTGGGGCAAGCGCCCTGTCCGGTAAGGAGGCTTACCGGAAGAGCACACAGTAGGAAAACCAGGGATAAGGCACGACTCATAGCCGTAAAAATGCCACCACTTCTACCGTTTTACCAAACGCTGAGTACGTAAGCGGCCACCGGCGGAGATCGTGACCAGGTATTGACCTGCGGGAAGTTCGTCTACCTTGAAGGTGACACTCATCCCCCGATTAAAGCTGGAAACGCGTTGCGTTTCAATGAGTACTCCCGAGAATTGGTAAAGGCTTATCTCTGCTGCTCCCATATCTGTGAGTGCTTCTACCAGGAATTCCGTGAATGCAGGATTTGGTCTAGCACTGAAGGTAGCTGAGATAGTAGGTGTTGCGCCGATACTCGTAGGGTCCTCACATGCGGGATTGGGGGAGAGAACGTTTAGGTCTAAAACCAAATTGTTCAAATCTGCTCCGCCGGTAAGGGCATTGGCCAAAAGATAGGCTTTTACACCACTTAACTCTCCTCCCTGCTCACAACCATAAATGGCCGCCGCCGCCGAGACGGCGGGTGTTGACATGGAAGTGCCTGATTTTAAGCCTCTGCCTCCTCCCGGAAGGCTACTCTCCACTTCTACGCCAAAGGCGGCAATATCAACGTAGTCCGCGTGATAATTGGAGAAGTTCGCGAAGGGGAAAGTTCCCAGGGGTAGGGTGTCTACGGCGCCTACGGAAATAATATTAGCTAGTGGGTAGGTTGCGGGAAATTGAGGGTCTGCAACTAGGTTGAGGCTGTCGTTACCCGCAGCGGTAACGAAGGTGGCGCCGTAGCTGTTGGCAGTGTCGATGGCGTTGAGCAGAATTTCACTAGTTCCACCGTAGAAACCCCAGCTGGCGTTGATGATGTCTACGCCAGCTTCAACGGAAGCTTGCAGCGTAGCGCAGGTCGTCGCAAAAAGGGTGCCAACACCAAAGTTGTTGTGGGTTTTATAAGGTACGATCTGGACGACGCAGTCCGAGCAAGGGCGTACGTTATCGGCAATGATCCCGCTTACGTGAGTGCCGTGGCCGTTGTTGTCGTCGGGGTTGTTGTTGTCATCTACGAAATTCCACCCAATGGGATTATCCGGGTAGCAATCATCATCGTCGTCATTACCGTCGCCAAGCGGGTCGCTATCCCGGAATAGGAAACCGTTAAAGTCCGGGTGGTCAAGATCGAGCCCGGTATCCAGAACGGCTACTTTGATGGCCCCATTGGTAGCTGGTGGCAAAAAAGCGATGTCATCAGCCGTAAGGGGAGGATTGGGGCCAGCCGGGGCGGTTTGGAGATCATTGTAGGAATAGTAGTTCAGGTCGAGGCCGTCCACTTCATTCATAGCGCCACTGCCGACGGTACGTTCCAGAATATCTGAAGGATCTCCGAGTGGTTCGCCGGTGTTAGGATCAAAGAAAATGCCACCCGGAAGTTCCCATAGCTCAATTCGATCGCAGACACAGGTACGCAGTACCCGGGCCTTGAAGATGTCGCGGAAGGCTTGCCGATCTGCCGGGCTGACCCCAGGAAGAAAATCTGCCACCAACTGATTGGGTACTGCCGGAGCACCAGTGGAATCTACGATGAAGGGAATGCCCACATCACTAAGTGATGCGCTCAAATAACTTGGGAAACTGGGTCGGTTTGGTCGGTCCTCGGTAAGGTTTACATCGTCGAGTAGCCAGAAGTCGGTCGCTCCCTCTACGTCGAATTGAATTTGGAAGCTGGTGATGCCCGCAGCCAGTAAATCCGACAGGTCAATAATGGAAAAATAACCGGCGGAACTTTCCTGCCCTGATTGCAACTCGGTAAGCAAGGTTACTTCCTGTACGGGAGCTCCACTATTAATTATGACTACCCGTGGGTTGCCCCCCTCGCTGCGGTAGTAAGTATAAAAACTGAGGAAGGCACTGCTTGTGCCCGCCGGGACGGTAACAATTTGGGAGGTAAGCTGACCGTCCGTTTCTGGGTTGGCGAACAATGCCGCGCCGCCACGGGAAGCGGAGCGGATGGACGTTCGGCGGTCCCAGTCGACGTTAGTGATACCGTCGGCGGCTCCATTGGCGTCCCATACCCAGGCTCCGGTTACGGTCCAATTGCTGAGGTCAGCATTGAAAGCATCGGAAAAAATCTGGGCTTGCAGTGGGACAGCTGCAGCAATAAGTAGTAGGATTATTGAGGGAACTAAACTTCGCATAGTAATACTTTATCAGGGAATGACGGGAAATCTATAGTAATTCGCTTATTAGGGTGGTTTAAGGTTGTTAAGTGTTTACGGTGCCTAGGTAGGAGGGCGGTGATCCAACCGATTATTGCCTGGGCTTTTAAAGTGTTGCTCTAAGCCGATCTGCTCTGGCTTTGAGGTAAGTGTCGGTTGCTGGAATTAAGTCTAGGAATTTGAGGGCCTCAGCATTTTTCCCACGCTTCACCGCAGCCAGGGCTAGGTACCAGTTGCCGTATGGTGCAAGGGAGGATCCCGATTCGGCAATCTCTTGGAAAACATTTACCGCAGCAGAATCCTGATTGCTTTCGAGCAGGGAAATACCAAGGGCCAATTTAGCTTGCTGATCTTCGGCTTGCTCCTGGAGGTAGCGCTCCAATAAGTCGGCTGATTCTGCGTAGCGTTCTTGGTTGAAAGCCGCTTCCGCTTGGCTTGCCAGTTCGTCTCCTGTTCCTCTTTCCGTCAGAGAAATGGGTTGGTGTTGGGCAAACTGCTCATAAGTAGTACCCTTACTGGGCCACAAAAAGGTAATGCCAAGGGAAACTACTAAAGCGATGGCTGCGGCAATGGCTAACCGTTGCCATGGCTTCCTTTTTTGGGGCCGTAGCTTACGGACGGTGGTTTCTTTCGATTGGAAATATTTTTTGCCGAGTTGATCCAGGGTGTTGCGTAGGTCGGGTTCTTTACCCCGAGCTTTCAGGTGGTCGTTCAGTTGCCGGCGCTCTGCGAGCGCCGCGGCGAATTGAACGTCCTCGGTGGCACGCTTTTCCAGGGCGGCCCTGGCCTCCTGGTCGGCCTCCCCTTGTAGGTAGGCTTCAATTGCTATGTAGTCATTTTCATTCATTACTCATCTCCTTTAGCCACTATTAATTCCCGCCAACGATTCAGGCAGGCATTCTTGCGGCGGTAGACGGTGTTGGCGTTAGACATGCCGAGCTTTTCGGCTGCTTCCACCGGGCTGGTGCCCTTGCCCAACAAACGCAGCAATTTCTGACAAGTGTCAGATAATTTTGCTAGCGCTTCATCAAGGCGTGCTTGCTGTAGTTGGTCCTCTTCCCACCGCTCGTAGGCCGAAACCGTAGCGGATTCAGGGGTATATCGTTCGGCCTCCACTTTTCTTACCTCACTTTCCTTCTTTTTTCTGCGGAGTTGATTAATCCACTGATTTCGGCAGATAGTAAAAAGCAGGGCGCTGATGGGGCAGGTTAGGGTGTAATCTTGGCGATGGGCACTTGCGTGGAGGCTAATTAAGGCCTCTTGGAAGAGGTCATTGGCATCGGCTACAGTTCCGTTATTTTTGAGGACCCACTGAGTGATCTTGGGGCTGCACTCTTGGTACAACTCTTCTAGGGTCCGGGAATCATTTTCCCGAAGAGCTACCAGAAAACGGTAATCCGGATGTTGTTGCATGGGTGGGGACTGGCGCTTAGAAGTAGTGTGAGGGCTTATATAGACTTTTTGAGCCGGCCAAAAGCAAGTTTTTGGCAACGGGCAATAGCCTATACAAGTGCTAAAATGTCGCTTTCGCAAAAAAATCTGGTGCTAAAGGTAAGACATCGCCCTTTCTCTTGATCTACCTCTGAAAAAAGCAACCAACCCAGCGCATCTCTGTGTAATCCCATGAACGCCTGAACCCTATTATACCCATGCCGGCTCTTCTAAAGAGGAGCCGGCTTTTTTTTTTTGCGCAGACGCAGGTGCTGTGTGAAGTAGAAAGTGCGAAGAAAGAAGTTTAAAATTCGAAAAGCATAAACATCAACCCTACTCGACGCTGGAGCGTCTCGGCCCATTTTTACCTTGGGTAATTCAAACTTTGGCCTTCGTACTTCCTATAGCACCTGCGGTCGCGCCCTATGCCGTTTTCTGCCGTAAACGATATTTATAGTATCTGATCGCCGCTACCCCGATTACCGTAGGGGCAATCCAGGTGACGAACTGAAGGTTACCACTGAAGGCTGCCCCAAAAATGCGCTGACCACCAAAACTAAAGAAGGCCGTAAATGCCGCGATGGCGCTGATCAACATCCCACTAAGGTGCTCTTCTAGCCATTCGTAGGGCTGGTGATTGCCACGGATATCCCTAATGATGCTTGGGGTGGCTACGAAAGCACCGAGGCTCCCGAAGGCAACAAGCAACGGATGCCCGCCAGGGCCCCACCATTCCAGCCCAACACCTATTAATACAGGAGAGCAGATGGCTAGGACGAGCCGTAAGCTGAAATCAATACGCCGCATCCGGTCGGATTTTTCCCGCTTATTCTTCAGGATAGCAACGGCGTGGTAGAGTGGTTGGCTGGTCAGTAAGGCCAGAAAGCCAAGGAACATGGCCTGCACGAAGTGACCCTGGGAGTACCGAATGCCGCACATGAGAAGAGCAGTCAAGATGACTGTCCACATGCCGTAGACGTACACCTGGCCAACTCGGTTGTGCAGTTTACCTCCCTTACGTGCAAACATTGGGATAAAGAATAAGCCTAAACTCGTGAAACCTGCACTTACGTGGATGATCAACAGGGTCTGATAGATACTTTGCATGGAGAATTCATTTCTCCAAAAGTGAATCAGGAAGTGAGCCTTTACAAGGGGTAGGGACAAATGACAAAGCTGTAGGTACGATTGTCAAGCTTACGGGACGGACAACAATTTAACCCACCATCAGGGATCGCAAAACCGCTACGTAAGCTCGAGATACGGGCACCTCTTCTTCAATACCGACTAAGGTCAAGCGCAGCCCCTGGGCATTGCCACGCGCCTGGCGAATATGATTGGGATTGACGAGATAGGAGCGATGACAACGTAAAATGGTAGTAGCCTGTAATTGTTGCTCTAGGCCGGAAAGGGTAGCCCTGATGGTTTCCTCCTGCGCTTCTCCTTTGGCCAGGTATACGCAGCGTACGTAGTTCTGGCGAGATTCGCAGAAGAGTAAATTATTGGGGTCAATACTAAAACCACTATCGGCTAAATCCACCAAGCGACCGTTTTTCGCAGCCGTGGTAACGGCCGTGGCGAGCTGAACCTGGCCAGCTACGCGTTGATGCTCTCGCTCGGCTCGAAGCTGAATGGCCATGCCACTGGCGGCGATCGGGAACAAGCCAATTATAACTGTAGGAATGGTAATGCCGGCAAGGACGATTGGATGAAAGGCGGTCCAGCCCACGGTAGCATTATAATAGAAAAAGTTACCGATAGAAATACAGGCGAGGAGTAAACCAGAGTCCATGATCCAACGGCCTAAGGTCCAGTGGTCTCCATTGCGCCGCCAGCCTAGTAACTTAGAGGTAATGTAATCATAGGCTATGCTAACCAGAAAAGTCACCAGACCATAGCCTAAGCAAGTCAGGAAAACATTTCTTCCCGAAAAGTGAATGCCCTGCGGGCGGAGAAAAAAGAGTACGGCGAATACGAAAACACTAACCTTGGCCTTGCCCATGATGGTACTGCGGCCGAAGTCTCGATCAGGGAAAGGGCGCCTCAATGGGTTATTACTCTGCATTACGTTCCGAAGATGCGATTTTGAGCGTCTTTGTCGGTCAGAAGCCCATATACTTCTTGGCCTTTTCGGTAAAAGTCCTCTATCTGAGCGCTAGGAATGAGCGTTCCTTTGCGGTAGAAGAGGAGGTAAAACCCCAGCCCTTCCATGTGCCACCCTTTGTTGAGCGTGAAGTAGTTCAGTACCTCGTCGGTAAAATGATGGCGGATGTATTCTTCATCGTCTCCCGTAAGCCGATACTGCCCACTGAATTTGGGGTAGCGGACGAAGTCGATGTCGGTAAAACCTAAAAGTTCTCCCAACTTGTGGGTAATGGTCTCTGGTTGCATCCACAGTTCCGGCAAGCCTAATTTGGCACTCTGTAGAAAAAACACCGTTTGGTAAACGGTATTTGATTTTGCTGATCCTGCCCATTTTTGGTAGCTATAGTCGAAGATGGCAATGTCAAATTCCATCAATCCGTCCTGTCTTCGCAAGATGCGTTTGATTTGTTTCCTGCGGCCTTCTTTGAAGAGGCGAAAATCTTGTAACTGGTCTAACATACCGTATTCATCTTCCTCCGTAAAGGAAAAGTTTAGCTTGTGCGCTAATTCTGCCAGATTTTTACGGCGGTAAGGGTGGACCATTATTTAGGAACTGGGCACTAGGAACTAGGAGCTGGATACTAGATACTAGTTACTGATTATTTAGGGTGTTTGGGCAAGTTAGTGAATTACCCCCGAGTTTGAGAATGAGAGAATAGAGAATAAGAAAATAGAGCGGCGTTGATCTACTTCATTCGCTCATTCATTATTCATACATTCCTCGTTTGCCTCATAAACAACAAAGCCCCTGCTCACCGAAATGAACAGGGGCACTGAAGTTTAGCTGTGGGGTAGGGGCTTACTTGCCACCGCCATTATTGAAAAGACCTTGTTCGCCAGCGGGTACTGCGGCAGGCTTTTCGGGCTTAGCTTCTACCAAACCCTTAATCGTAAGGATAATGGGCTCGTCACCAACGTTAGTGGTAAGGGTAACGCGCTTACGGAATTGCCCTAAGCGGTGCGTGTCGTAGCGAACCTTGATTTCGCTGGTTTCACCTGGGCCTACGGGAGCTTTGCTGTAACTAGGGACAGTACATCCGCAGGAGCCGCGAGCGTTGGTAATCAGCGCTGGCTCAGTGCCGGTGTTGGTAAAGGTGAAAATGCGGTAAGGGTCGGAATCTTGCTCGATCGTACCGTAGTCAATTTCCAAGGTCTTGAATTCCATCTTAGGGCCGTCAACGGCTTCTTTGACAGCTTCGGTAGTGACTTCAGTAGCAGCGGCTGGTGTTACTGCCTGGGCCTGTAGGCTAGTCAAGCTACAAGCAAGAATAAGGAGCAGGAATAGTTGTTTCATGTGGATATATTTTACGAAGACAAATATAGGTACTATTGAGGAGCACCCAACTTAATGGTCTGTTAATGGATGGTTGTGCCGGCAGGCACGCCGTGTGATAACGTGAATTAGGACGCAAAAGATGGCCGTAGAGGTACATTTTCCTTGTTAAGACTTTGCAAAAAATGTTTTGTCACCAACGAAATGAAGACGGTGAGGAAACTTTTCGAGAAGGCTTGTGGGTTTAGGTTTCGCGTTTTATCTTTGCGTCCGCTTAAGTAATTAAGTTCGCTCTGGGGGATTAGCTCAGCTGGCTAGAGCGCTTGCATGGCATGCAAGAGGTCACCGGTTCGACTCCGGTATTCTCCACAAGGCTTTTTGGCGATTCCTTTGCCCCAATTTACAAAAAGTGGCAAAAGAAAGTGGCAAAAAGTGGCAAAAAAGCCCCTCGACCTGATCAGATTGAGGGGCTTTTGGTTTTCTAGCGAATACTCAAGTTTGGTTGTCAGTGAACGTATCGACGAAGAGGCTACTCTATCTTCAGTCTTCATTATATCGTTTCCAAAGCTCATCGTTGAGGTACTCATAAAGATTTGATCTGAGGATGCTGAGTGGAGTAGAATCTATGGGCAACGACCACGTAGGATAGCTACAGGCTAACCAGAGATTGTCTTTCGCTAATTCTAAGACGTCCGCAGTATAGACAGGAATCCAACTGTCGATGATCTCATTGATTAGGTCTCACACTTCTCCGTCAGTAAGTGCTCCGTTGTGGGTTGCTTCACCTAACTCTTCAATAGCTCATCAGATGATTTCATACAGTCTCATGGTTTTGGTTGATCAAAAAAGGTAAAGCGAAGTGGGCTTCGCGATACGTCACTAACAGTTCTTTCGATAGGGTTTACTGGATGAAGAAAGCATGAAAAATAAGCATCATCGATGCTCAAAATAGTACGGTTCCAATGACTCTCTTCTCCTATGTTTTTCGTATCTTACCTACAGCAGCAGGGTATAGAATCTCTTTATTCATTATCCTACTATTATGGCTACTAGAAAACGTTCTGGTTACAGAAAAAGACCTTCTAACAGA
>JBCDGT010000044.1:0-10065 GCA_038750915.1 Bacteroidota bacterium | reverse complement strand
GGCCTTACTAGCAACCTACGCTACTTTCAAAGGGCGTTCCATCATTCGTGAAGTTGGTAAAGTTTATGGTCTGCCTAAGTCGGAGATTGACCGAATCATAGCAGATCCGGATGCCTCTGATTTACATCCTTTGGCCACGGAAATATTCGCCGTGGCACCAAAGCTGCACGGCTTACCGTCTCATCTGGGCATCCACGCTGGTGGGGTGGTTATTTCCAAACGGCCGTTGACGGAGTATACTGCCCTGCGCCTGATGCCTAAGGGCGTAGCTATTACGCACTTCGACATGTACCACGGCGAAGACTGGGGCTTTCATAAATACGACATCCTCTCCCAGCGCGGCCTGGGTCACATTAAAGATGCAGTACGTATCATCCAGCAAAACCAGGGGCAGGGCGTAGATATCCATGCCGTTGATACTATTATGGCTGACCCCCGTGTACGAGCTCAGTTGCGGTCTGCTCACTGCATTGGTTGCTTTTACGTGGAGAGCCCCGCGATGCGGCAATTGCTCACCAAATTACGGTGCGACAACTACGTACAATTAGTTGCGGCTAGTTCCATTATTCGCCCGGGAGTGTCCAGTAGCGGAATGATGGCAGAGTATATCCGCCGTCACCATGATCCAACCTGCTTTACTTACCTCCATCCTCTATTTGAGCAAGAATTGGGAGAAACCTACGGGGTGATGGTGTACCAGGAAGATGTAATGAAAATTGCGAATGCTTTTGCTGGATTGCCACTTGACGAATGTGACGTGTTGCGGCGAATTATGTCGGGGAAAAAAGCAAAAGGAGACACCTTTGAGCGGCTACGTACAAAGTTTTTTGCAGGATGTGAAGAACGCGGTCATGCCACCACCTTGGCTCAGGAAGTTTGGCGGCAGATTTCCTCCTTCGCCGGGTATTCCTTCTGTAAGGCCCACTCTGCTAGTTATGCGGTAGAGAGTTTTCAAAGTCTTTACCTTAAAACTTACTTCCCGTTAGAATTCATGGTGGCGGTGATCAATAATTTTGGTGGGTTTTACCGAACAGAATATTACGTCCACGAAGCACGGATGGCGGGGGCGGAAATAGCACCACCCTGTGTGAACCATTCTGGTTACCTGACCAACATCGAGGGGCAAACCGTTTACCTGGGCTTTGTTCATCTCCACGGATTAGCCAAGGAATTGGCCCACCGCATCGTACGCAATCGTGAAGGGCACGGCCCCTTCACTAGTTTAGAAGATTTTACGGATCGGATCAACATTCACCCCGACCAGCTCGATACCTTAATTCGCATTGGTGCTTTTCGCTTTACGGAAGTGAATAAATACGAATTAGCTTGGCGAAAGAATGCACTGCTACAGCCAGACCAAAGCTTTGAAGCTAGCGGGCAATTATTTGGTTCGACACCCCTCGACTTCGCCATTCCGCAGCTGGAAATGGGACGCTACGACCAAGCTTTTGATGAGATCGAGTTATTGGGGTTTCCGTTATGCTCGCCCTTTTCTCTACTAGCGGATCCGAGCGAGCTTTGTGCCGGAGTCTTGGCGCAAGAGATGGCTACGCATGCCGGCAACCGTATCACGATGATCGGATACTATGTTTGTCGTAAACCGACCCGCACTAAACACGGCGACCTGATGGCTTTTGGTTGTTGGTTGGATGAAGCTGGTCATTATTTTGATACCGTGCACTTTCCTCCCGTACTGAAGAAATACCCTATACACGGTAAGGGTATTTACCGGATTAGTGGTAGGGTGATGGTCGAATTTGATTTTGCTACGCTGGAGGTCTTTGACTGTGCCTTACTACCGCTGTTGCGGGATGAACGGTACGGAGAAGAAACAAAGGGGTAAGGGCGTATTGAGGCTCCTACTCATCGTCAAAACAGCTGCTCTTTGTCAGCATTGCTTCGTGGTTATTCGTGCAGAAAAAGTCCTAGTGTGCGCTAAGTGATACAAGAAATAACGCCCACGCAACTTTTCTCATCCCTTCAGGCATTCTCTCCTCCGAACACCTAAAGCCCATTAACCATGAAGCTCGCCGAAGCACTACTTCTCCGTGCCGATTTGAACCGCAAGACGGCCCAGTTGGCCCAACGCATCCGTAAGGTAGCCACCGTGCAGGAAGGTGAAATACCTCAGGAGAACCCACTTACTCTAAAGACGGCGCTTGCGCAGGCGTACGCCGAGCTGGAACAAACCATTGTACGCATTAACCGTGCGAACGTTGAGATTGCTTTCGATGAAGACACCAGTCTCATGGCCGCCCTGGCTAAGCGAGATGTACTGAAGGCTGAGCTAGCGGAATTACATACCATTCGGGATGCTGCTACGGTCACTAACCATCGTTACAGCACTACCGAGATCCGCACCGTGGCCACCATGGATCTGCCAGCTTTGCAAAAGGAAATTGATGACAAGAGTAAGGCATACCGCTTGCTCGACGCTAAGATCCAAAGTCTCAACTGGACCCACGATGCTTAGTTGCGAAAGAACTGGATAAGCGGGGCGAACAACTAGCCCCTCATCGTCTCAAGCTCGGGGTAATAATAGAGTAGAGGCAAGCTGACCGTCGTAGGGGGTGCGACAATTTATTACCGAGTAAGCCCCCGACCGCGTACCGTTTACAACCGTATAATTTTTCTAATACTACCCGTTGTTGACCGCTTATCTTTTAGGAGCGGTGATCTCTACATTGCCTCCGTGATGGAGGCGACTTGGACGTCACCGCCCTTTTTGTGCTTGATGGCTGGCTTTTGGGCGGCCTGTAGATCGCCGTTCCTTGCTATTGAGTTGTACTTTTGTCCTACCCAACCAAAGTACGGCTACATGACCGCCACCTTACCACCACTCACCTACGGCAATTACCAGTTAGCCGAAGAGCAACTGCTCGCCCTGTATGAAGCCTTGCTCCGCCCCCGCTTAATTGAGGAGAAGATGCTTAAGCAACTCCGGCAAGGGGTTATCTCCAAATGGTTCTCCGGTATTGGCCAGGAGGCGATTAGTGTTGGCTGCGCTGCGGCCCTTGACGCCGAGGAGTATCTGTTCACCATGCACCGTAACCTGGGGGTATTCACTACCCGTGAGGTGCCGCTAGCCCGGCTTTTCGCTCAGTGGCAAGGTAAGCCTGGTGGTTTTACCCAGGGGAGGGACCGCAGCTTTCACTTCGGGAGCCAGGAGCATAAGATCGTGGGGATGATCTCTCATTTGGGCCCGCAGCTGGCCCTCGCAGCGGGAGTGGCTCTGCGCCATAAACTACAGGGAGAGCCAAAGGTAAGCCTTGCCTTTACGGGTGATGGGGGTACTTCGGAAGGGGATTTCCACGAAGCCCTTAACATTGCCGCTGTATGGCAACTCCCCGTCATTTTTGTGATTGAAAACAATGGCTACGGACTTTCTACCCCGGTAAGCGAGCAATATCGCTGTGCCCAACTAGCCGATCGTGGGGTAGGCTACGGGATGCGATCCTTGACGATTGACGGCAATAATGTCTTGGAAGTTTATGAGACCGTACGTCAGCTAGCGGCGGAATTGCGGGAAAACCCTGAGCCCATACTGTTGGAATGCCAAACTTTCCGCGTGCGGGGTCACGAAGAAGCCAGTGGGGTGAAATACGTTCCCAAAGATCAGATCGAGGCTTGGAAGTTACGCGACCCCGTCAGCAACTTTGCTGATTTCCTCAAAGAGCGGGGGCTACTGACGGAAGCCCAGGAGAAAGCGTTGGCGAAAAAAATTAAAGCAGAAATAGAAGCTGGGCTCAAAGCTGCTGGCGAAATGCCCGCTGCCAGTGGTGATACCAGACGGGAACTACAAGCAGTCTTTGCACCTGCGGCCGCGCCCAAGAACCTCTCCCCCAGCCCCTCTCCAGAGGAGAGGGGAGACATGACAGAAGGAACGACTGACGAGTTACGAGCGAAGCGAGCATTCTCGTCTCCCCTCTCCCCCGGAGAGGGGTCGGGGGAGAGGTCCCTCCGATTCATCGACGCCATATCTGAAGGTTTACGGGAAGGAATGCGCCAGTACCCGGACTTAGTCCTTATGGGCCAGGATATTGCCGACTACGGCGGCGTCTTTAAAATTACCGATGGCTTCATGGCCGAGTTTGGCGCCGATCGCGTGCGAAATACGCCGCTTTGTGAGAGCGGGGTAATCGGTGTTGGTCTCGGTCTTTCCATTGCTGGTGGCAAAGCCATGGTCGAGATGCAATTTGGTGATTTTGTTACCTGTGGTTTCAATCAAATCGTGAATAACCTGGCCAAGCTTCACTACCGTTGGGGCGAAAATGCGGACGTTACCTTACGGCTTCCCGTTGGCGGGGGCGTCGGAGCGGGCCCTTTCCACAGCCAAACTATGGAAGCTTGGTTTACCTCTGTGCCAGGGCTGAAAATCGTATACCCCAGCACCCCCGCCGATGCTAAAGGCTTACTATTGGCTGCCCTCGCCGACCCAAATCCAGTGCTCTTTTTCGAGCATAAAGCACTGTACCGCTCGCTGAGCGGCCAAGTGCCGGAGGGCGATTTCCGAGTGGAGATTGGTAAAGGGCGTTTGGCACGAGAAGGGAATTCTCTGAGCATCATCACTTACGGGCAGGGCGTACACTGGGCGCACAAAGCGGTGGAGGAACTAGGGGTAGATGCCGACATCCTGGACCTACGAAGCCTCGCTCCGCTGGACTACGACGCCATCGCCACTACCGTCAATAAAACGAGTAGAGCCCTGATTCTCCACGAAGCGAGCCTTACTGGCGGCTTCGGTGGGGAACTAGCCGCCTGGATCGGCGAGCACTGTTTCGAAGCCCTCGATGCACCGGTTCGCCGTCTAGCTGCGCTCGATACGCCGGTGCCCTTCGCTAGTGCGCTGGAGGCGGATTATTTACCGGAGGAACGCCTGGCGGTAGCAATCAAAGACCTGCTGGCTTATTAGTGATTGAGGAAGGGCTTAAGAAATTACTGGTTCCCGCAACTTAGTGCGTATTGCTGACCTATTAGCTACGGACACAACACTCACTCTATGTCCGACTATCTCCGCAATTTAGGTTCCCTGATCAGCGACAATCCCTACCGCTACCTCCTGCGCACCGCCTGGCGGTATGCCGCAGGTATGCGCGGTAAATACTTGTTGATTTACCTGATGTTTACCGGCGTTAACCTGCTGGTCAGTTTACAGCCTATCATTTACGGTTTATTCATTAACCACCTGCAAAAGGGGGGAGCGGATTTATTGCAGGGTACCTGGGTTTACTTGGGGATTCACTTGGGCCTGATTTTTGCTTGGTGGGCCCTGCAGTGGCCGGCACGCCTGATGGAGCGTAGAATGGCCTTCGATATCAGCAAAAAACTCTTGATGGAGGTCTACGACAAGATCATCCACCTTCCCTTAGCCTGGCACCGGGAACACCACAGTGGGGATACGATCAACCGAGCGCGAAAAGCCTACGAAGCCTTGAAAATCTTTTTTGATAATGGCTTTGCCTACTTCCAGACCATCGCCCGCATGAGTATTGCCCTACTTGCCCTGCTGTGGTTTAGCCCTTTGTTCGGGGTGTTGGCTGTAGTCGCTGCCGTCATCATCTTTGCGACCGTATTGGCCTATGACAAACCCATGATTGCGGCCATCTCGGCAACCAACGATCAGGAAAACACCTTGATGGCGGGTTTCTCGGATAAACTAACCAACATCATTACTGTCACAACGCTTCGGCTAGGGAAACGTACGGCCGAAGACATCAACCAAAGGGTGGATAAAATCTGGCCACCTTTCTTTAAAGGAACTAAGATCAACGAGCAAAAATGGTTTTCCATTTCCGTACTTACGGGGCTGATGTACATCGTCATGGTAGGTATCTACGTGAAGAACAACTACGTGCCGGGTGAGGTATTCCTAGTTGGGGGACTCGTGACCTTAATTGGCTACGTTAATCAGTTTACCAATATGCTGAATGCCTTCACTATGCAATACGGGCAAATTGTGCGGTACCGCTCGGATTTAGCTGCAATCGACCCCATTGAGCAAGCTTATGCTCGCTTGGCTATGCCTACCGTCAACGGTGCCGTTCAGCGGGAGTGGCAGCGGCTAAGGGTAGAGGCGCTCAACTTCCGGTACGCGGAGGAAGGTGCCGGAGTTTTTGACCTTACACTCAATCTGGATCGTGGCAAACGGATCGCCCTGATTGGCCCCAGTGGTAGCGGAAAGACTACCACGCTCTATACTCTGCGTGGCCTCTACCCTCCGGAGGAAATTAGCTTGCGTTTTGACGAGCGCCAAGACGCTGGTCCGCAGTTGCACGAGCAAACGACCCTGATCCCCCAAAGTCCGGAGATTTTCGAAGACACCTTGCACAACAACCTGACGATGGGGTTGGAAAGGCAACCGGCAGAGTTGGAGAAGTCCATCCATATCTCCGTACTTGAAGACGTCATCGAACAAGCCGACCAGGGCTTGGCTACCTTCCTGGCCGAAGGCGGCGCCAACCTCAGCGGTGGCCAGCGACAGCGCCTTAGCATCGCCCGCGGATTACTAGCCGCCGATACCTCGACCTTGCTGTTATTGGATGAGCCTACGAGCAGTCTTGATCCCAAAACCGAGCTTCTCGTTTACGAACGTCTCTTTGCCGCCTTTCCAGAAAAAACCATCGTTTCTACCCTGCACCGCCTCCACCTATTGCGGTTCTTTGACTACATCTACTATATGGAAGAAGGGCGTATCGTCGCGGAGGGAACTTTGGCTAACTTGCTTGAAAAAAGCTCGGGTTTCAGGAGCATGTACCGGGAGCAGGTGGGGGTGTAGTTGGTCGTATTAGTCTATTAGTACTGTAGGTAATTAAATTCATCACTTTAGTTCTAGTAAGCCCTTAATTTCAGTACATGCCAACTTAACGGACTTCGAATCGTTTCCCGCCTTAGTAAACGCCAAATAACCAATAGTACCAATAGACCAAACTAACCAACCTTGGATTCTCTCACCCAGATTGTACTCGGCGCCGCGGTAGGCGAAGCCACCCTTGGCCGTAAAGTGGGTAATAGAGCCATGCTCTGGGGCGGCCTTTGCGGAACGCTGCCGGATTTAGATGTACTGGCCAGTGCCGTCAGTGACCCCATGAGTGCGCTAGCGTATCACCGGGCTTTCACCCACAGCCTTGCTTTTGCCTTGCTGATCGCTCCTGTTGTCGGCCTGGCTTTACACCGCTTATATGGCGGTAGAGAAGGGCCACTTAAAAACGGCTGGATCTGGCCGACTTTAGCGCTCATCTTCTTCTTGGTCTTAATGGCGGGCAGCTACCTGATGCCCATCGAGGTGTACGAAATCCCGAAAATTACGGCGCTAATTACCGGAGTATTCGCCCTGAGCTTCGTCATCGTTGGTGGCTTGCGTGGTTTACGTGATTTTCCTAAGAAGACCGATAATGCGGGCTGGTGGGGCTGGACTTTATTGGCTTTTCTAGCCATTGCGACCCATCCGATTCTGGATTGTTTCACGGCTTACGGCACCCAGTTTTGGCAGCCTTTCGCTAAGACCCGGGTGGCTTGGAACACCATTTCGGTGGCGGACCCTATCTACACGATCCCATTTTTACTCTTGCTCATTTGGGCGCGTACGCAGGTGCAAGCTTCGGTTTGGCGCCGCCGGCTTAACCGAGCCGGCTTGGCAATGTCCAGTATTTACCTGGCCCTTACGGTGGCCAATTATTTCAACGTGGAAGATGTCCTCGAGGACAGTATCGCGGCGGAAGGTATTGCTGCCAAAGAACACGTCATTGGCCCTACTATCCTGAACAACGTCCTCTGGTCGGGTACCGTCCGGGGAGAAAAAGATATCTACTACTTCAGTCAGTACAGCCTCTTCGACGAAGAACGGCGCTTCGAGCCCTTCACCCGAATTGAAGGCAACCACCAGCTGCTGGCCCCTTACGCCAAGGACCGTGACGTGCGCATCCTGCGTTGGTTTACGAAAGGATTTTACAACGTTATGCCCGGGCAAGAAGTAGGCGCCGTGCAAGTCAACGACCTTCGTTTTGGCTTACTTGCTAAAGACCCCGAATCCCCTGCTTCCTACATTTTCGGCTGGGAATTGGATACGACCGTCCATCCGGTACAAGTACTCCAGGAAAACGCAGGTCCCAGGGAGGAGGTGGATATGGGGGCTATGTTCGGTAGGCTTTGGGAGCGGGCTAAAGGGGAACGGTAGGTGATATCTGTTATCTGATATTTGATGGCTGATTCATTAAGATCAGTACTTCCTGTTGGCTTTAAGCGGTCCCTGTGGTCCAAGATTAGGGCAGGTTCCCTATCTTCCCTCAATGAGAGTCTTTTACTGCTTGTTGATCTGTTTCTTGAGCTTTAGTTTAGTAGCACAAAATCCGCTCACGGAATTAATTGAGGCCAACAAAGCCGAGCTAGGTGCCTGGGCCAGTGATCCCGATAAGTACGAGATTCAGGTGCTTTATACGGAGATCGAGCGGGCTGCGGATGGAAGTATTAACAAAATGACGACCCACCGCTGGGGTGCTCAAGACACCACCCAGTACTTCTATCCCGCTAGCGTGGTGAAAATGCCGGTGGCCGTGCTCGCTTTGCAAAAACTCAACGAGCTGCAAATTACCGGATTAAACGCTCAGACCCCCATGTTTCACGGAACGGGTACGGCACCTGCGTCCGCGCCTCAAAAACCCGCAAGCTGGGACCCGAGTGCGCCGCGTGGAGTGCCAACAATAGAGAACTACCTCCGTAAGGTATTTCTGGTGAGCGACAACGATGCCTACTGCCGGCTCTTTGAATGGCTGGGGCCGACTTACCTCAATCACGGCCTGCAAAAGGTCGGAATTACCGGCGGGCGCTTGCAGCATCGAGTCGGAGTGGGTGGTTTTAATACCGAAACCCACGCCTGGCTGAACCCCGTTCGTTTTGGCGAAGGCTACGCGACCCTGCACCAGGTCGGGGAACGTCACGATACCTACTTTGATCCCTTACCGCACATCAAGGGACAATTCCGTGGCGAAGGCTATACCAGGGGCGATAGCCTCTACCGGGAGCCCTTCGATTTTAGCCATAAAAACTACCTCTCGGTGCGGAATTTACACGACATCGTTTTGCGCATTGTTCTGCCAGAGGCCGTAGCCCCAAACCAACGATTTAACCTGCGTGACGAAGACTACAGCATGCTCCGCCGCGCGATGTCTGAGCGCCCCCGCGAAAGTGGCTATCCGAAATACGACAAGCCAGATAACTACGTCAAATTCTGGATCTACGGCGATCAGCCGGAGGATACCCCTATTCCCAAGCGCATCCGGATCTACAACAAGGTAGGCTGGGCCTACGGTTACCTGACCGATGCCGCCTACATCACCGACGAAGCTACCGGCGCGGAGTTTCTCATGGTAGGAGCCATCCACGTCAATAAGAATCGCATTTTTAACGACGGGGTGTACGAGTACGAGGAGATTGGTTTGCCTTTTTTTGGAGAACTCGGCCGGCTGGTTATGCAAAGAGAGCGGGATAAAAGAAAATGATGAATGAAAGAGTGGAGAATGAGAGAATATTAAATTAGCCGTTCACGCATTCATTAGCTCCCAAAGACAGCAGTTAGTAGTGACTCCAACATTTCTTGATCCACTGCGTCAAAAGATTCTTCCTCCGTACTATCCACATCGAAAACACCCAAGAGCGAACCGTTGGCCCGAAATACAGGTACAACAATTTCAGAGCGGCTATTGGGATCGCAGGCAATGTGTTCTTTCCCTTGCTCTAAAGCGTGAGTATCTCCTACTATTTTGCTTACTCCGCTGGCAGCGACAGCGCCACATACACCGCGCCCGAACTGAATGGTGAGGCAACCGAGTGTCCCTTGATAAGGACCAACGACCAGCTCATTCTCTCCTCGTTTTAGGTAAAAACCAACCCAGTAATAGTAAGGGAGAAAGGTTTTCAGGAGGCTGTTGATGGTGACCATTTTCACCGTTTCATCCGTCTCCGTTCCGATGGTAGCTAAAATAGCAGTATGGGCTTGAGCGTAGGCGGCAAGCTTTTCCTCACGCGTAAGATTTACGGAAGGCTTGATGAAATAAGGCATCTGGGCGGAAG
>JBCDGT010000043.1:0-10093 GCA_038750915.1 Bacteroidota bacterium | reverse complement strand
GTCTCCGTCGTCGGGATTCGCAAGGTGCTTGCCGTATTCGACGGTCCACTCAAAGTCAGGTAAGCCGGGAATAAGGGCTTCCTTTAGGTTGGCGACCTGGCCTTCCGTCAGCGGGCGGGGCAGCAGCCGCTGGACGATACCGTTGATGAGGTCGTTGGGCTCGGTGGCATTGGGGATCTGCTCAATCCAGCCGAGGTAGTCGAAGCGGGCACGCAGACCATCGCCTACTCCGAAGCTGTTATTACTAGAGAGGGTATTGGTAAACCGAATACGCTCCTGTAGGGTACTGCTGTTGATCCAGATACGGTAGAAAGCCGGAGCTTGATAATAGGCTTCCCAACCAGCCACTGACGGCGTATTCATCGGGTCCATATCCATCGCTACGGAGCGGTAGAAGTAGTAATTCAGCATCCGCCGCTGCTGATTGTAATTGAAGGTGATGTGCTCGTGGTTAAAGGTCCGCAGTAACCCTCCTACCAGCTGAAGCGGGTTCTTGATCATGGGGCCTTGATTGTCCGTATCGTAGAAGTGGGCACTGGTGAACAGCGCGCGCAAGACGGGGCGGACTTCATAGTCGTTATCTTCAAAGATTTGAGCTAAGGCCTCTACAATTTCGGCCTCCTCTTGGTCAGAGATTTTGTAGTAGACGAAGTGGCGATAAAGCTTCCGACAAAGGTAGCGGGCTACTGCCGGCTGCTGGAAAATGCGATCAATTACCTGGACATACTCTTCTTCTCCGCCGTTGGTGATCACGTCGTTATTGAAGTGGTAACTCAGCTGTTTGTCCGTAGTGTCGTGGCGGTTGTCCTGGAAGTAAGCTTCAGGATAAGCGCCTGGCTCCGTGCTGTAAAGCCTCCTGGTCCTCCAACCGGTCAGGGCCCGGGCTAGGGCCCGAACGTCTTCCTCGGTGTAGTTGGTGTAGTCTCCTTCTCCGATCTGCGGGCCTTTACCAACGGTAAATAATTCCAGCAGCTCCCGCGCATAGTTTTCGTTCGGAGAGCGGGAGGAATTCTGATTGCCGTTCAGGAAAACAAGCATGGACTTATCGATGGTAACTTTTTTCATCAACTCCCGGAAGTTACCCATCGCGTAAGTCTGGAGCAGGGTGTGGAATTCATACCGTAACTGGGGCTGTCCGCCTCCGGAAATACCGAAATGATTGATCCAGAACTCCACCATACGTTCCCGAGCAGAGTAGCGCTCGTTACGGATGTTATCGATCATCCAAGCCCGGAAGGAGCGGTTCCGGTACTGATTGAGATTTACTCCAGGAATGAGTGGGTTCCCCGGCCAGGTCTCGCCGATGGCGACGTTAGGGTCATTAGACTCGTCGTAATTAATCGGTTGAGGTGGGAGAGGTTTCTCCTCTAGTAATAGGTCGACGGCCGCGTCAATGGTCATGCCGCTGAGCCGATCCAGTTCTTCCGGAATAATCCCGAAACCGGTACGGCGTAAAAGGTGTGCGGCCTGGGTCGCCGTCCACTCCCCTTCATAAGGAGCTAGGCCCGCTAAAGCGGTACTCAATAAAGTTTTTCCCATAAGACAATGATTGCTTAGGTTACAAAATGATACGTCAACCGGGGAGAAGCCAAAACCGCTGGCGGAAATGCCGAAAAACGGTGCTGTAGTTTACTTTAGCTGGGGTAGGATTATGAATTCAGGCGAGGTAAAACTAATAACTAGTCAAGACTTGCGCAAACGCGTTCGCGGCTAAAGGCCACTCCCTCAACTACATAAACCCCTTTAATTGTATTTACCCTACCGCTTACTCGCGTAAGCTTACCGTTTTTCCTTTACGCGCGCTTTTGCGGGCGGCGTCCAGAATTTCCATGACCACCAAATTATTTTCTAAGGCGGAAAGGTCGGTTGGTGCTATCTGGTGCTCGCCACGAACGACGGCGGCAAGTAAGCTGAAAGGATCATTTAAAGGGGCGGGGCGCGCTTCCAGTACCTCGGCCTCCTCGTTAAAACCATCGTATCCTTTGGCGTAGCGCACCCGTAGATCAGTCCGATTGTCTGCAAAGATGGTGCCAGTAAGGCCGTGGATTTCTAAGTCCTTACGGCCGATGGGCCAATTCCAGGAAGCTTGGATAATAGCGGTGGCGTCCGGGTAGGTCAGTAAAATGACCGCTTCGTCGTCCACCTTGGGGTTGTTGGCTGGTTGCAGCTGCTGGGTGATGGCCGTTACCTTGAGCGGGCGGCGGCCATCCATGAGCCAGGTAGCGAGGTTGGCACCGTAGCAACCGAAGTCGGTAATGGCCCCACCGCCGTTGGCGGTAGGGTCGGTGAGCCAGCTGAGAAATTCTTCGTTTACCCCAATTTTTTTCGGGCCGCGGTGGCCGTCGCGGACAATGATTTTACGCAGCTCCCCAACGCTGCCTTTGACGGCTAGTTTTTTGGCTTTGTGGTTCGTTGGGTACCAGGTTGTTTCGTAGTTCGTCAGCAGGTGAATATCGTGTTTACGGGCCAGGGCCGCCATCTTACGAGCGTGTTGCAGGCTGACGGCCAGCGGCTTTTCTACCATCACGTGAATCCCGAGAGGCGCACAATTTTCCACTACCGACAAGTGCTCATAAATGGTGCCAAAAGCGGTTACGGCCTCCGGCTTCACGGCGGCCAGCATGGCGTCCATACTTGGGTACACCAGGTCCATACTGTAGCCGTGTTGTTCACTGTACCGGCGGGCGAGTCCCTGGTTGGGTTCCACGATGCCGACAATCTCAATATCCCCAATGTCTTCTCGGCCAAGAATCCAGTGGACGTGCGTGTGGGTCAGGCCAATGACCGCAACCTTCAGAGGAGGAGCTTGGGCAAACATAGTAGTCAGACTAAAAAACAACAACGTACTGAGAAGCGATCGAATCAGCATAGCGGGTAATATTCCGCTAAATGTAAGGCTTCAACGCAAATATATTTTGGGCGCGCCCGCAGGTGCGGAGTAAAGTTTGAAGTTCAAAGTTTGAAGAACGAAAGCTGAAAATTGCGATAGGTAGTGTGGTGAGAGTCACCTGTTAAATGCTAAATGTTAAATCAAAATTTTTCAATTGAAATGGGGCGCGCCCGCAGGTGGTCACCTAGCTAGCCGAGCGTGTGCAAGGTCCAGCTAATGCACGTTCCAAGTGCGAAGCAGAGTCAGTTGCAGGGTGCCGGTTTCATTACGTCTCAATTCGCCGCCGTCACCTCATTGCCTGCAACCGGCGGTACGAATCTCATCTCATGGATGTACAGGAGTTGCTTGCGGTAATTGATACTAAAGATCCAGGGAGCGAGAAATTCCTTCCCGAGAATGCCATCCAGCTGGGTTTGGTAAATTTTGTCGAAGTACTGGAAGTCTACTAATAAGGTACCCATTCTACCACATTTGTAGCGCTTACCTAGTACGAGTCGGGCGAGTTTGCCAGCCTGCTGGGTGTTGATCCGTCCGTCGGAAGAGTAGAGTTTTACGCTACCCGTTTGTTGAAAATTAGAGCCTAGTCGCTTTGCGACCTCCACCTCCAGCAAGTTGTATTCCGCACCAGTGTCGATACCCATCCGCCGGGCTTGCCCGTCGATACGGACCGTGATGACGGGAAGGAATTTGGCAAGGCTAAAGCCAAGGCTATCAACTTTCTTTGCGGCGTGCGCTACCGGTACTAGCGGATTACCTACTGCGTCGAGGGGGGTGAAAATGATTTCCTGCATCCGATAATCTAGGGTAATTTCGTAAGCCTCCAGTACTCGATAGCCGATTAAGCCGAGGAGCTTGTGCTGGGTGCGGTCCTCGATCCGACGAAGATCGATTACTTGGGCTGCAGTCGCGCCAAAACGTAGTGGACCGAGGGTGAAGGACGGAAGAGAAAGACGACCAACCGCGATACCTCCCTGTAAGCCGTAAGCGCGTTTGCCCGCTGAGTTGTAGGAGCTAAAGTGAGCATCGTTGAGTACCAGGCCATTCGCTCCCGTATCCAAAATGAAGTGGCCCGTTTGTTTACCAACTTTCCCTCGGATCAAGATCAAACCCTGATTATCAACAAAAGGCACGATGATAGAGGTCGGAGTGGCGTCCGCCGCTTTGCTGGTTTGTGGACTCGCGATCAGTAAGGCAAGGCAGCCGAGTAGACTAAGTAAAGGAGTGAAAAATGATTGAGTAGCAGGAACGGAAGTGATCGTGCGTACGAAGGGAGCGAGTAACATTTGGCCGGGTTTCAAGGGGTTACGTAATGGTTGGTCTTCTACTACGCCATCGGCGTTAATAAGGCCATTACAAAGTTGTTCCCTAAACCATGTGGTCGACCGGACAAACCCGCCAAACACTAGGCAATTCTTACCGTCCTACCGGACAATTTGCCCAGAACCGGACAAATCTCCCAGTTGCGGCCGAACTTGCGGACCACCCGCTGCGTGGGGCCGGGGTGTAAGGTCGCTGTACGGCGTTATGTGTATTCTTTAGTCCACCGCCACTTATCTATTTTCTGTCGCTCACGGAGTGAGCATTCACCGATCACAGCACCTGCGGCCGCGCCCGCTTCCTCCAATGAAACAAACGACGGGCGATCCAAAGATTAAGTAACCAAGGCAGCCAGGCGGATACCTGATATACAGAAATGAAGGACACCCCCGGAATCATAGCCAATAAAAGCATGGTGCGTTGTGGAATGGCGGCAAAAGTCAGGGCGTAGCTTGCGAACATCCACTGCCGGTGCGTCGCTATGTTACCAGTCCGAATGCTGGTAATGGCCAGGCCCGTGGTGGTTAGCCAGCAACAAGCCAGGAGCGCAAAGCCCGTACCAGCCACCCAACCACCCATAGCGTGCGGAGCGATGAATAAGCCCGCCAAACCACTAAGACCAACCGCCACTACGTAAAGGCGACCTAAGTACCGATGCCAGCGCAAGTTCTGCTCCCGCAGTCGCGTCAAAAACTGGAAAGGCCCCGTACTAATCGCTACTAAACCACCACCCACGTGGAGAAAGAAAAGCAGTCGGTACCAGCTTAAGTCAGCTACAGCTTTCGCTCTAAGGATGCCCGTCTTTTCCGCTTGGAGGTAGTGAGCCGACATGATGATCATACTGAGTGCGCCGAGCCATAAAAAGCCCAGGAATAGTTGTTTTTTCATGTTCCGAAACTAGTCCTTCGGTCAGCGGCTAAACCAGCCATTGGGGTGAATGACCAGCTTCTGGGATGAACGACAAAGGTCATGTGCTCACTGACTATTTCCTGGGATGATTGACTAGCCAAGCACGAATTTCTGCCGCGTATTTCCGCGAAACGGGGATGGGGTCTTGGTAATTCTTGAGCCGGAGGCGGAGGCCCTGGGTGTTGCCCACCCAGTCATCGACTTGCCGCAAATTGATCAGATAAGACCGGTGACAACGGCGGAGGAAATCCGTAGCTAGTTGTTGTTCTAGCGAGGCCAACGTAAGTCGGTGGGTGGTTTTGCTAAGGTCGCCTTGGTCAGTAATGGAGAAAAGGTCAACGTAATTACCTTCGGCCGTAGCGAACATAAAATCGGCTTCGTGAAGCTCGAAGGTGGTTTCCTTTAAGTCGGTAGTAATCTGCCACTTTTTTCCAGGATTGGCGATAGTAGGTGGATGGCTTAAAGTATTGTTGACGGGCCAACTACGGTAATCATAAAGAAGCAAAAGGGCCGTGAGGATGATACCAATCGAGTAGGTATGCCAGAGCATTTGCCAGGTATTGGGCCAGGAAAACCGAAGATCAAAAATGGCATTGGTGTATAAACCATTGCCGAGAGCAATGACGAATAGAATAATGAAGTAAAACAGTAACTGATGCTTCAACCGCCAACTGGTGGGGAGGAATAATTGGGGGAGTAGCCAGGGTAATAGGCAAAGAAATACCAAGAGGGTCAGGGTAGTGATCAAGCCATAGCCTAGTAAGGAAAGCGTTGGGTAAGTGTAGCTTACCCGATCAATAGCAAAGGGTTGGAAAAAGAGTAAGAAGCTACCGATGAATAGCCCGGAAAGCAGTGCGAGCACCGCGTTTTTTCGGTTTGGGGAAGGTGGAGGAAAAGCCTGGTTGAGGATGGTTATACCTCCCATAGATCGACTAGCTTGAAGGAGTTACCATCGAATAAGCCTTGGTCCCCAAGCTTAAGTTCGGGAATGACTAAGAGGGCTAGGAAGGAAAGGGTCATGAAAGGCGAAGCCAAGCCACAGCGAAGTTTCCTCCGGGCAAATCCGGATAACTCCCCGTAGCGAGCCGCTACGCGTGGACCCGTATCGTCACTCATGATTCCAGCAATAGGGAGGGGGAGAACTTCCAGGTATTCGTCCCGCCCGGCGGCAATACCCCCTTTTTCGGCAATGACGGCATTCGCGACCCGGCAGATCGTTTCATCATCAACGCCAACGACTACAATGTTGTGGCTATCGTGCGCTACCGAAGAGGCAATGGCACCGCGCTGCAACTTCATACCGGTAACGAAACCAACGACGGGCGGTGTATTGTCATAGCGATTGATAACGGCGATCTTCAGGAGATCTCGCGCTGGATCAGCGATGGGGCGGCCGTCGGCATCTACCACGGGAACCATTAACTTTTTATCCGTCACCAGCGCTCCGTCATACACCTTGATGACCCTAAGTTGGCCGTCAGGTGGGCCGGGAGCTACGGAAAAATCCGTCGGCTTTTTCGGGCTACAGTGGAAACGGTTAATCGGGGATTCCTGGAGCCCATCTATCGTGGCGTCCCCAAGGTTGTGATGGCCCGCTTCTGCAACAAGTTCTCCCTTGATGTAGGTGGCGTAGATGGCCATGTGGCGAAGGTCGTCGACGAGAATGAAATCGGCACGGTCACCAACGCGGAGCTGACCAATATCTAATCCGTAGTGTGCAACGGGGTTGCGACAGGCGATCTGGAGAACATCATAGATGTCGTGCCCATCGCGGATAGCACGCATGACCAATTGGTTGATATGGCCGGCCATCAGATCGTCCGGGTGGCTGTCGTCGGTGCAAAACATCAGCCGCTCCGGCACCTCATCTATCAGGGCATGGAGGGCAGTGTAGTTTTTAGCGGCCGAACCTTCCCGAATGAGGATCTTCATGCCAGCGACGAGTTTATCCCTGGCCTCCTCCTCCGTGAAGCACTCGTGGTCGGTAGTGATACCCGCCTGGGCGTAGGCTGCGGCTTCTTCTCCACGCAGACCAGGTGCGTGGCCATCAACGGCTTTACCGCGCTCAACGGCAGCGGCTATTTTAGCAAGTATTTCCGGATCTCCGTGCAGCACCCCGGGATAATTCATCACCTCACTGAGGTATTTGATTTCGGGTCGGTCCAGTAAGGCAACGACCTCCTGGAGGCCCAATTCGGCTCCGGCGGTTTCGAAGCTGGTGGCGGGTACGCAGCTGGGGGCACCGAAGTTGATGCTTAAGGGTGTTTTTGCAGCATTAGCCAGCATGTACTCTATGCCGGCTAGGCCCATAACATTGGCGATCTCGTGGGGGTCGGAAATGGTCGCCACCGTCCCGTGGGTAACGGCTAGTTTAGCAAATTCCGTCGGCCGCAGCATCGATGATTCGATGTGGACGTGGGCATCGACAAAGCCGGGGAGGATGAAGTGTCCCCGTTTGTCGCGTCCAGGGTCTTTTTCAATAGACTGGATGTACCCCTCGGGATTTACCGTAATGATCGCGCCATAAATTTGACGCGTATCAAGATCAACGAGGCGGCCTTTGATTTCCAGCATAGCGGGCGAATTGCAGGCTACAAGATAGCAGATTAACCATTTCGTGGCTCTTCAAATCTACGCCAAAACCTGGTACACCACCATCGCACTAACGTAGGCTAATGCCGTCATGAAGCCAAACTGAATAAGTGGCCACTTCCAGCCGCCGGTTTCCCTTTTGGTAACGGCAAGGGTAGACATACACATCATGGCAAAAACGTAAAAGACGAGCAAGCTCCAGGCTGTAGCTGGGTTGTAGACGGGTTCACCCGTCCGTGGGTTGATTTCTTCGGCCATCCGGTCGCGGATGCGCAACTCATCTTCTTCGGCGCTACCAATAGAATAAATAGTGGCCATGGTCCCCACGAACACTTCCCGAGCGGCAAAGCTGGTGAAGAGAGCAATGCCGATCTTCCAGTCGTAGCCTAAAGGACGGATGATGGGCTCAATAAACTTGCCTATGTGGCCGGCGTAGCTGGCCTCCAGGCGCTCTCCCGCTAGCAAATCAGCTGCTGCCTCTGTATCGAGATTTTGGGCGAGGGAGATTTCGGCGGCCTTGGTTTCGGCGGCTTCCATGGCACTGGAAGGGCCGTAGGAAGAAAGCCCCCAGAGGATAACGCTGATGAGCAGGATGATTTGCCCGGCCTCGACGATAAAGGTTTTTACTTTTTGCCACACCGTTATTCCAACGTTGCGCCAAACGGGCGTGCGGTACTCGGGGAGCTCCAGCATGAGGAAGCTCCGCTCTGGTGTTTTGAGTACAAGCTTGAAAGCTAGGGCGGAGAGCATAGCCGCCAGGATACCTAGGAAATAGAGGCCGGCGAAAGCTAGGCCCTGAAGCCCGAAGCCCATCCAGGATTGATCCGGGACGGCGAAACTAATCAGGATCACGTAAACAGGTATTCGGGCGGAGCAGGACGTAAGTGGAGTTACCATAATAGTTAGGAGCCGCTCCTTCCAGTTACCAATGGTGCGGGTGCTCATAATGGCCGGTATCGCGCAGGCGTGGCCGCTGATGAGGGCTACTACGGAGCGCCCGTTGAGCCCGAAACGTTGCATCAGACTATCGAACATATAGGCCGCCCGGGCTAAGTACCCTACTTCTTCCAAAATGGCAATGAATAGGAAGAGTGCGGCAATCTGTGGGATGAATACCAGCACGCCGCCTAGCCCGGCTACGATACCTTTTACCAATAAATCGGTTAGCCAACCTTCGGACAGGTTAGCTTTAATGCCGTTACCTACCTCTTCAAAAATCCATTCAATGCCGTCCATCGGCCACTCTGTCCAGGCGAAAAGCGCTTGAAAGAGGAAGAGCATAATAACAACAAAGATGAGGGGACCCCAGAGTCGGTGGGTTAGAATGTTATCTACTTGGTCGCTGAAGGAAGCGTTTGCACCACTCCTCCGGACACTGTCTTTTACGATGGGCTCAAAAGCATCATAGCGCTCCATGGTCTCTTCCACCTGAGCTTGGAGGCTGTGGAAACCGTGGCGCACCCTAGCGTTTTGTACCTGATGACGGATGGTCTCAGGGATGTGCTTTAACCAACTGGCGTGGTGGGTCAGGAGTAAGGCATGATAATCATTCCGGGCGGGTAGTTCTTGCCGGAGTTCAGCCAGGACATCGCGGGCACGGGCACCGGGCTCGTAAAAAGGCTCCTCTGGCCGGTAGGCCTGGGGATTGCGCAACAGGTCGGCAATGGCCTGTTTGAGTTCATCTGCTCCTTGGTTGTTGCGGGCACTTACGGCCACAACGGGTACTGCCAACTTGCGGCTCAACTTTTCGATATCCACCTTCAAGCCGGCCTCCTCGATGAGGTCGGCCATATTCAGGACCAAGATCATGGGTAGGTCGAGGTCCCGTAATTGGGTAAAGAGAAGGAGGTGCTTGTCGAGCTTCGTTACGTCCGCAACGTAGAGGATGGCATCGGGGAAAAGGTCTCCGGCGGGGTTGGTGAGTTCCTGGACCACGAGGCGCTCGTCGAGGCTAGTTGGATAACAACTGTAAGCCCCAGGAAAATCTAATAGTTCTACGGAAGGAAGCCCTGCTAGTTGCAAGGTGCCGGCTTTCTTTTCTACGGTTACTCCCGGGAAATTACCGATCCGCTGGCGCAAGCCAGTCAGTAAATTGAACAGGGAGGATTTCCCACTATTGGGGTTGCCGACTAGACCGACTACGGGATTTGCGGCTACTTGATCATGATGCATGCGAGCTCTTGCTTGCGTAAGGCTACGCACTGGCGGTCGATCTTGACGTACCAGCTACCACCAAAAGGCCCCTTGCGAACTATCCGCAGGCGAGCTCCCGGCCGGATGCCGATATCGAGCAGTTTACCGGCAAGTTGCTCGTTGGTAAAGCGCTCGATTACACCGGACATTCCGGCGGAGAAGTTCGAGGCAGCGGTAGATCGGGGAAAAGGC
>JBCDGT010000042.1:0-10124 GCA_038750915.1 Bacteroidota bacterium | reverse complement strand
TAACTCGAGGTACTAAGGTTTGTCGGACTTTTAAAGAAGCCAGTTTTCTCAGTGCTAACCAAAACATCATCAAGGAGATTGACGCCGGACCGAAAATCGTCACCTACGCTGGATCCCCCTTTGGGGGTGTCATTACGACGATTGAACAGACCGCGGAGACGGCCTTCGATATTGGCCTCCAGGAAAAGATTGCCCAAAGTCACGAACTGGAGTGGTGTACGACGCTAAATACAACCTACGCCACCTCCAGCGGAGATGATATTCTTTACGAAGACGCGGATATCTTCGTCGGAGCGGCCATTAATCTGGAGATCAGTTCGACCGAACGGCTCTCCGTCGATCCCGACAACTGTGAGTTCACCGAATCGCGCGGCAACCGGATTTTACCCACCGAAATTGGTACAGACTACGTCTTCAGCCGCTGGCAAATTGAAACGGATGTAATCCCCTCTTTGCTCGAGGTCGGCGATACGAGTTCCGCCCAATCCTGGGAACGCATCTTGGCGGAAGAAGCACGTGCTAAAGCCAACGCCACTTTAAAGCGCAATTATAGCTTTGACGGAATCGCCAGCGTGAGTGAGTCAGAAACCACCAGTAAGGACACCGACAATTCCTATCAGTTTGATCTTACCGTTACCGAAGACCTCAAAACGGTAGTTGGTACGGAAGTCGGCGACGTAGGTAGTAAAATTTCCTTATCCCTAGCCTTCGGTCAGGGACTGACCCTTGGTGGTAGCGAAAGTGAAAGTGAAAGTACGACGGTCCAGTATACCCTCGCCGACGACGACCCCAACGATAACTTTACCGTTGACATCCTCGAAGACGGGGTGTATAATACTCCAGTTTTCCTGCTACGTGCCGGAGAATCGATGTGTCCCTGGGAACCCGGTACTCGCAACCGCGAGCAGGTTGGCTTTAACATAGACAAGCTCTCCGAGATCAACGTGCCCGAGAGCGAAGCTGCGGTTTTCCGCCTCCAACTTACCAACGAAGGACAAACGGGTAACGACGCCCTTATCTACACCCTCGGTATCGTAGAAGACGCTAATCCCGACGGAGCGGTCATCCAGGTGAACGGTAGCTCGCTGAACAGTCCTCGGAGTTTCCAAATCTTACCCGACGAAGAACTGGAAGTGCTACTTACGGTAAAGAAGGGAGCAGCGGACGTTTTCAACTATCCGGACCTCGGCATCTTCATGTCTTCCAAGTGTATGCTGGACCACTCTCGCAGCCTGGGCTACGACCTCTCCCGAACTATGCCAGAGATTGACCCGGAAACGGGAGAAGAAATTACTACGGAAGGTCCCTACTTACGGGAAGACCTGGCTAAATTCTACAAAGAGTTCCGTCTCAACGTGGAATTCATCGAGCCGTGTACGCCCATCGACATTAGCTTCCCTCGCCAAGACTGGGTGGTAACGCCGGCGGATAACGAACGCCTTTCCGTCACCCTAACCGGTTACAACAACCAAGACCCCGACTTGGATACTGTACGCCTACAATACCGCCCTACCGGTGGCGATGGCAGCTGGATCAACATCCAAGAACTGGGCGTAGCCGATTTTGCCGATAATCCCGTCGCTAAAGTGCTACAATGGGACATGGAGGAACTCCGGGACGGCCCTTACGATATTCGGGCAACGGCGGTGTGTAAAGATTTGAATCTTGAACCAGGCATTTCGGAGGTCATCCGCGGGCGGAAAGAAACGCAGCCACCTCGTCTCCTAGGTACCCCCCAGCCAGCCGATGGCATTCTGAACCCTGGCGATGAAATCAGCATCACTTTCACCAAGCGGATCCAGTGTGGTTTGATTTTTCAGGCGGACGGCATCGGCACCAACATCAATATCAACAACCTGGCCCTCATTGATAAAACCACGGGCGAATTGATCGATGCAACCATCTCCTGTCGCGACGACAAGATCGTCGTTGTACCGAACGTAGCGAACCAGTTTATCGAAAATCGTACCCTGGGGGTAGTTGTCAATGACATCCAGGATTTCTACGGTAATCCCTCCGACAGCATCTTCTGGGAATTCCTCGTCAACCGCTCCAACCTCTACTGGGACGGAGGTCAGATTGACGAAGTCACCCCCGAAGGAGAAAGTCTAACCGTTACCAGGGAAATTCGCAACCAAAGTGGTGCAATTACTAGTTTCGATATTCCTTCGGTTCCTGATTGGGTAGACGTATTCCCTCGTACCGGTACGCTCTCTCCTGGCGCCAGCCAAGTCATCAACTTTGTCTTCCCGGCTAATCTGCTAGCAGACGCCTATTCCACCGAAATCATCATGCGCACCGTAGACGGTGAAGAGCCACTGCCGGTTAACCTGCGGGTAGCTTGTGAAGGTCCTGCCTGGTCCGTTAATCCGGCAGATTATAGCTTTAGTATGAACCTGACGGTCGAGTTGGATATTGAGGGAACCCTCTCTGAGGATCGCCTCGATCAGATCGGTGCTTTCATCAACGGCGAATTACGTGGCGTCGCCAATATTCAGCGGCAAGATCCGCTGGCTACGGGGCCTGGCAACAATCCCTACTTGGCCTTCCTTACGGTCTACGGCGACGAGGTAGACGAAAGTACCGTAACGTTCCAGATTTGGGACGCTTCAGATTGTAACCTTTATGGGGAGACGGTTGAAAGCTTTCCTTTCCGACCAGATACGGTAATTGGGGAACCACTACAGCCCCAAACCATCCATACTAGTGGTCTGCTGCTCAAAACCATTCGCCTGAACGAAGGCTGGAACTGGATCAGTTATAACCTGGCCTTACCGGACAGCAGCGTAAATGCTACAATGACCACCCTTACCCAGTCCGACGAAAATTCCATCCTCAAGGGTCAGGCGCAATTCAGTCAGTATACGCCGAGTGCAAATGCCTGGTTTGGCAGTTTAATGGAAACAACCACCCGTAGCATGTTCCAATACCGCTCCCCTGCCGTGGATTCCCTCCAACTGGTAGGTCGGGTGATTAACCCCACGGCACCCTTAGATTTAGTAGTCGGCTGGAATTGGATCGGCTACCTCCCCAACCGGGGGCTGCCCGTCAACACCGCGCTGGCAAATCTTGCCGAAGACGAGGTATTACGCAACGGCGATATTATCAAAAGTCAGGCCACCTTCGCCCAGTACGTCGCGGGGCTCGGCTGGGTGGGTAATCTCCGGTTCATGAGTTCCCCTAATGGCTACCAACTACGCCTCACGGAACCAGCAACCCTAGTCTACCCGGATCCGGCCAACTCGCTCGTCGCAGGTGGTGACCAGGCGGTGCCCAAAAGCAACGATAGTTTGTATTCTCCTTGGCCCTCCATTAACCCAGCGGCCTATGAGTTTAGCATGAATTTAGTAGCAGTAGTTGCTGACGCTGAAGGCAGCCTGCTCCTGGCGGAAGGAGATCAAGTCGGTGCCTTCGTCGGCACGGAACTCCGCGGAGCAGAGCACGTCATTCCGCTGCCAGAGCTTGGGGCGCACCTGGTGTTCCTAACCGTTTTCGGCAAAGAGGAAGCAGAGCGGATTACTTTCCGATATTATGATCTTTCTGAAGATTCGGAGTTTGAACTAACGGACACCCTGGCCTTTGCCTCCAATCAGGTACTCGGTAAAGTACAACAGCCAGTAATTCTCTCCTTAGCGACCACCACCTCGGTAGCTTACGGCCCAACGACTGTTTCCACCTTCACCGCCTTTCCAAACCCTACCTCCGGACAGGTCTACTTCGATTTTACCACTCAAAGTCGGCGGTCGTTGAGATTAACGATTTTTGATCCATTAGGCCGCGAAGTTGATCACATAGCTTTGGATACTCCGGCCTCCCAAAACCGCCTGGAGTGGAATGTAGATCAACTCCCCTCTGGCGTGTACCTAGTCACCATCGAGCAAGATGGCAGGCGGCGGAGTTTGCGCTTAGCGATTAAGTGATTCGGTAGTTCGGCTGACTGGGTATAAGTCCTTGATTACCCAAACAAATATCCTATATTGGCCTTACTACCATAAACAGACCCAGCTACTACATGAAGAAAATTGGAATTCTTTACGGACGCGAACGCAGCTTCCCCCCCGCCGTCATCCAACGGATCAATGATATGAACGTAGATGGCATCACGGCCGAACCCGTAAAAATTGACAAGGTCGGCCAGGGGCTTAACCCCGGCTACGCTGTCATCATCGATCGGATCAGCCAAGACGTGCCTTTCTATCGGGCTATGCTCAAGAATGCCGCAGCTACGGGAACTGCCGTCATCAATAACCCTTTCTGGTGGAGTGCGGACGAGAAATTCTTCAATAACGTACTAGCCGTCGGACCCGCCGGTGTACCGGTGCCCAAAACGGTACTGCTGCCCAGCCACGAGCTACCTACCGACACCTCGGATGAGAGTTTCTCCAACTTGAGTCATCCGCTCGACTGGCAGAGCATTTTCAACTATATCGGCTGGCCCGCCTTCATGAAGCCGCACGCAGGTGGTGGCTGGAAGAGCGTATATAAACTGAACAACCCCGACGAGCTCTGGAAAGCCCACGCCGAAACCGGGCAGTTGGTAATGATGCTTCAGGAAGCCATTGACTTCACCTCCTACTTCCGCTGCTACTGCATTGGGCGTAAGTACGTCAAGATCATGCATTACGAGCCACGGAATGAATTCCTCGATCGTTACCGCTGCCACCACGACGTTAGCGACGAAATCTTGGCCACCATCCACGACTATGTCCTAAAGCTCAACAGCTGGCTGGGCTACGATTTCAACACCGTAGAATTTGCCGTTCGCGATGGTATTCCCTACGCCATTGACTTCTGTAACCCCGCACCTGATGCTGATAAATTCAGCGTCGGAGAAGAAAACTTCGAGTGGGTCATTGAGCACGCCGCCAAGTACGCCATCGAGCGGGCGCAGGCGCAGGTACCAGGTCAGGATAACCTGAGTTGGGGAGAGTACATCCGCTCTTCGGTTAATGGTAGTTACGCATTCGGTAAGTAAATATTCACAGCGAGATCTTTGGTCTAAAATCACGCTAAGCTTGAAAATAAGTTTAGCGTGATTTTTATGATTCCTGTCTCCTTCACTCCACTAGGGTACCAGCGCCACCGATTTTACCCACAGTCCCTTACCCGTTGGCGCGGTAATCCGCAGCTGGCTAGCGCCAGCGCTGATGGGTAGATTGGGTATTACCACCTCCGCCCACTGGCGGGGGTAGACTTCCTTCCGTTGCACCCGATCGGCTACGGGAATTTGTTCGGTCAGGGCTACGGGTAACTCCACGGAGACTTCATTGTCTTTATCCGTACTGAGCACCAGCGTCCGCGCCTTATTGCCCGCTAAATGATAGCGAATGGTGGCGGTATATGTTGATGATTGGGCAGTAGCAATTGGCCAATAGGCACCGTCGGGGCCGAGGTCAACGAAAAAGTCATTGGCCCAACCGTATTGATCCTGAAAGCGCGTTGCTCCCTGGGGTTCACCTTCGTGGGCCAGTAAGCGGATAGCCCCCGGTGAAGCATCGAGCGAAATTGGCGGAGCTACCAATTCCGGTCGTGCTACCGTGCTGGCGTACTGGGCGTATGTAGCTGCCATCTCTCTGCCCACTTCCCGAAGATCTGCTAAGAAAGCTTCGTCGGTGGCCATGATGTTGGCCCGCTGCCCTTCGTCTTTATCGATTTGGTAGAGCTCGTGTTCATCGGGGCCGCGCAACACGTACAATAGGTGGTCGTTGCGCATGCTTCCAGGATACGGTTTGAAATCGTAGCCTTGCTTAAAGGCGTAGATGTAGCGATCGTGGTTAAAAGCTCCAATCGTATCCTGGTTCAACAAGGGCAGTAAACTCTGGCCATCTAAGCCCTCCGGAATGGGCTGCTCCAGGTAATCCAGGATGGTTGGCAGTAAGTCGATGTGGGCGGCCGGAGTGGTTTGTACCGTGCCATTCGCCGGGTGGTCACCGGGCAGCATAATACCGAAGGGTACGCGCACACCACCTTCGTCTACCTGCCCCTTGGTCCCCTTCAAGCCTACCCGGAAACGATCGCCATTCGGGCCATTATCCGTAGCAAATACGACGATGGTATTCTCCAAGGTGCCGGCGGCTTCCAACTCCGCGAACAAGTACCCGAGTTGTTCGTCGATGCCTTCAATCATGGCGTAGATGCCCGTATTGTAATCCGTTAGACCGCGCTGCGCCACGCGATCCCAGTGTTTGTCCGTGACTTGTACGGGCGTATGGGCGCTTGATAGGTAAGCATGCAGAAGAAAGGCTGCTGGGGTTGGGCCAGCATAAACTGGGTGGCCGTATCAGTCAGTATTTTGGTCAGATCGCCCTGAAAAGGAACCAGCTCATCGCGCTCGTTGGTGAGTTCTCCGTTGAAGTAGTCGTTGAAATGTCCGAGGGTAAAGCCCAGGAACTCGTCAAAGCCTTGTCCGGCTGGGTGGTAGGGAAAAGTAGCCCCGTTGTGCCATTTGCCGAAGAGCCCCGTCCGGTAGCCGGCCTCCTTAAGGTGTTCCGCAATCGTGACTACTCCGTCGTCCATCGTTTCTCGCCTGCGGGTGACAAAGACGGCTCCAGTTCTGGGGGCATACAACCCACTCAAGAAACTCGCCCGAGTAGGGGCGCATACCGGGCTCACGTAAAACCGATTGAAAAACGCCGAGTTGCCGAGCAGGCGGTCCATATTTGGCGTCTCGATGCTGTCATTACCCATCATAGATAGGTCGCCGTAGCCCTGGTCGTCGGTGAGGATGAAGAGGATATTGGGCTTAGCGTTGGTAGGCTCTTCCCTATCAGGAGCTGGGGCGCGGTCGCAGGTGCAAAGTAGGAGGAGTAAGGAGCAAAATAGGAGGATGGGTTTCACGGGTGGAAGATAGGGACTCTGATAAATACGAGTAGAATACCTGTGGCACCCTACGCCGGCTTACTCCATAAAAACTTTTATCCACCTAAGACATTACTGGAAGAGAACAAACCCAAACATGCAGTATAATCAATTCGGGACCACCGGCTTCAACATTAGTAAAATCACGCTCGGCACCATGACCTGGGGCCGGCAAAACACCGAAGCCGAGGGCCACGCCCAGATGGATTACGCCGTTGAACGGGGCGTTAATGCCTTCGATACCGCTGAGCTGTACGCCATCCCGAGCACCTCGGAGACCTGGGGTAAAACCGAAGCGATAATTGGCACCTGGCTGGCTAAGACGGGCATGCGTGACCAGATTTTCTTAGCCTCCAAAATTGCCGGCCCGCTCTCTTTTGCCGCACACATCCGGAACAACAATCTGGGGTTCAGTAGTCAGCAACTCGATGAAGCCGTCGGGCAATCCCTGGACCGATTACAAACCGATCACCTCGACTTGTACCAACTGCACTGGCCCGCCCGCAAGGCCAATTTCTTCGGTAAACGCGGGGTCCACTCCATCGCCAACGACGCTTGGGAGGACGATTTTCTGGACATCCTCACGAGTATGGACACCCTGATTAAGAGCGGCGTTATCAAGCACTGGGGGCTCAGTAACGAAAGCCCTTGGGGTGTGATGCGGGTACTACACCTGGCGGATGTCCACGGGCTTCCCCGCCCAGTGAGTATTCAGAACCCTTACAGTCTGTTGAGCCGGGGCTTCGAAGTTGGCTTGGCCGAGGTATGCCTACGAGAAAACATCGCGGGCTTCCCGTACAGTCCGCTGGGAATGGGTCGCTTGACTGGAAAGTATCTCGATGGTTCTGCTCGCCCAGAAGCACGATTGAACCTCTTTAAACAGTACACTCGCTACAATAGTGAAGCAGCCCTGGCGGCGACGGAGGCTTACGCTGAAGTAGCCAAGAAACACGGACTTAGCCTCACCGAAATGGCCCTAGCTTTCGCTTACGATCGCGACTTTAACCAAAGCACCATCATCGGCGCTACCAGCGTTGAGCAGTTAAAGGAGAACCTAGATAGTGCTGACGTTACGCTTTCTAAAGAAGTACTGAAAGATATCGAAGCGGTGCAGCAAAACTGGCCGGATCCGAGTGTTTAGGTGGCAGTTTGGTCCAATTTGCCGAGGCATCGGATAAACATTTATCCGATGACCGTCAAAAGTGCCTATTACCCTGTTGACGATCAACCTATTCAAACCAGGACAGTCGCATTAAAATGGCATATGTTTTGGCCCACTAGAGTTGCTGCTCTTCCGGAAGATAGCGGCGGTATAAATAGACAACGCCTACGGCAACCAAGCTGCCTAATACAGCTCCAGCCACAATATCCCCCGGATAGTGTTTGCCGACGTACACCTGCGCCAGAGAAATGCTCGCCGCCCACAGGAATATCGCCCAACGCCAACCGGTTGCCTGGTCTTTCAGCCAGGTGAGACTCAGGACGGCAGCCAAAGCGAAGTGATTCGTAGCGTGATTGGAGGGGAAACTAAATTTTCCACCGCAGCCCACTAAGAATCGTCCCTGATCGGCCAATTCCGGCTCGATGCACGGACGGAGGCGGCCAATCCAGGGTTTGAGGATGGAGGCAGCCAGTTGGTCGGCGATGGTTAAGGTCAATCCGATGGCCAGTAGCAACCAAAGCGTCTTTTGCCAGCCATATTTACGCCATAGCAATACGACCATGAGCAGATACAAAGGAATCCAGGTCGTTTTTTCCCGGTAAACGGGCAGCACCACATCGAAGAAAGGATTGGCCAAATCTTGGTTCAGAAAGTTGAAGAGTTCTACGTCGATGGGAAAGGTTTTTGTCTGGGGCAAAAATACCAATAGACGAACAGACCAAATCACCAAAAGACCAATTGAGACCTCTCCACTAGCTTTCTTCTGAGGCCCTTACCCTGAAGACGCACCCAATCCGCTTCGCTGAAGAAGGAGCTAACAGACCAAAAGACTAAATCACCAAAAGACCACACCACTACGCTCCTTATCTTGCCCACATGCACAAACCACTACCTTTTTTCCTACTTGCCTTGCTGCTACATACTTGCTCAGCACCTGCGCCCACGCCCGATAATGTTGCTACCACTCCACCCATGCCCGTTCCAGAATTGACCCTCGCACAAGCCAATAAGCTGGCTGACTTGCCGCTCGCCTGTATCCAACACGAGTACCCCAATAAACTGGGGCAAACGATTGGTGGTGCCGAAGACCTCGGCGAACCCTCGGCGCTTCACCCCGCTTTTTACGGTTGTTTTGATTGGCACAGCGCAGTTCATGGTCATTGGTCATTGGTAGCGCTACTGGCTGATTTCCCCGAACTGGACCGGGCCAACGAAGCCCGCCGAATGCTGAGCGAAAACCTAAGCAGCGAGAATATCACCCAAGAGATCCAATACTTCCAGAGTAAACACAACCAAAGCTACGAACGCACTTACGGCTGGGCCTGGCTGCTGAAACTAGCCGAAGCCGTAGACGTCTGGGACGATCCGCTGGCACAAGAATTGTCGCAAAACCTGCAGCCACTCGCCGACCTGATTGCAGACCGTTACCTCGCTTTCCTCCCCAAACTCAACTACGCCATCCGTACTGGCGAACACCCCAACACCGCTTTCGGGCTCACTTTTGCCTGGGATTATGCCGTAGCAAAAAACAATCAGGAGCTTAAAACCATCGTCGCTCAAACCGCCCGTCGGTTCTACTTAGAAGACAAAGATTGTCCCATCAACTGGGAACCCGGAGGGTACGACTTCCTGAGTCCTTGCCTCGAAGAAGTTGATATTATGCGCAGGGTATTAGCGGAGGAAGAGTTTCACGCCTGGCTGGAAAGTTTTCTACCAGAATTAACTCAGCCCAACTACGATCTCGTCGTCGGAGAAGTATCCGACCGGACGGACGGCAAGCTGGTCCACCTCGACGGCCTCAACTTCAGTAGGGCTTGGGTGCTTCTGGGCCTTAGTAAGCAGTATCCGGAGCAGTACGCCCACCTGGAAACCGTCGCCACGAAACACCTCAATTATTCGCTACCTAATCTGGTGGGTGATAGCTACGAAGGGGGGCACTGGTTGGGGAGTTTTGCTATTTATGCGATGCGAGATTAGGAACTGGGAACTGGGAACTGGGAACTGGGAACTGGGAACTGGGAACTGGGAACTGGGAACTGGGAACTGGGAACTGGGAACTGGGAACTGGGAACTGGGAACTGGGAACTGGGAACTGGGAACTGGG
>JBCDGT010000041.1:0-10144 GCA_038750915.1 Bacteroidota bacterium | reverse complement strand
CTGGAAAGGAAATTTCTTGCCGAAAACAGTGAAAAACCGGTCCGTCTTCTCCCAGTGACGTCACTTCCGATTCCGTCGCTTCCACCGCTGATTCTGGGGCGCGATCGCGGGTGCAAGCAGGGAGAATAAAGAACAATAAAAGGAGTACAAAAGAGATCAATTCACGCATTACTGAGCAAATATTTCCACAAAGGTAGCTCAACTATGTTTAGCCTTAGTCAGTTAGCCAGGCATGAAAATTTATACGAAGACGGGGGATGGTGGCCAAACCGGCCTTTTCTCCGGAAAACGCTTGGCTAAGTCCCATCCCCGGGTGGAAGCCTACGGAACCGTAGATGAGCTAAACGCTTGTCTCGGCCTCCTCCGCGACCACCTAAAGGACCCGGCGACGAAGGAGGAATTACTCGGACAACAACACCACCTTTTCGCCATTGGTGCCGCCCTGGCGGATGACCGCCCCGGCCAAGCCTATCAGCTTCCGGAGGATGCATCCACCCGGTTGGAAGCCGCGATGGACCGGATGGATACCACCCTCCCCAAAATGACCCATTTCGTCTTACCGGGCGGAGCGCCGGCCGTTAGCTTCGCCCACCTCTGTCGGACCGTCTGCCGTCGGGCTGAGCGCCGGGTTGTAGAACTGGCCCAAACCGTCGAACTAGACGAGAGCATCATCATCTACCTCAATCGGCTGAGCGATTACTTCTTCGTACTTTCCCGCCACATCGCCCAATTACTGGGGGTGGAAGAGGTAAAGTGGATTAGTTGATCCTGTTCCCAATTAGACACTCGGAGGTGACGGCTACACAGGCACGCTCTAAGGTCTATTCTTCGCCCTAATTCGTGAATGGGTGGACCTCGGAGAGTCGTTGACAAACGTCCTCCGAGTGTCCAGTAAACCAAATAAGCTTAGGAGATAAAATATAAACATGAATATTTCAGTGATTGGAGCCGGTCAAATGGGTGCCGGCATCGCTCAGGTTTTCGCCGTTAGTGGTCATCAAGTCAGCCTGATAGACATAAGCCAGCAAGCACTTGATCAAGGCATCGCCGCAATCGATAAAAGTTTGGCCCGGATCGTCCGTAAGGAAAAGATAAGCGAGCAAGAAAAAACCAATGCCCTAGCCAAGATCACCACGTTTACAGACCTGGGCACTGGCGTTAAGACGGCAGATCTAGTAATTGAAGCCGCCACGGAAAACGTGGACCTAAAGCTGAAGATATTTGCTCAATTAGCAGAGCTGGCACCTGCGGCAGCGCCCTTGGCTTCGAATACTAGTAGCATTAGTATCACGCAAATCGCCGCCGCAACGGACCGCCCCGAAAAGGTGATCGGCATGCACTTTATGAATCCCGTCCCGGTAATGAAGCTAGTGGAAGTCATCCGCGGTTATGCGACTGATGACGCAACCACTAAAATGGTAATGGAGTTAAGTCGTGAATTGGGTAAGGTGCCCGTAGAAGTAAACGATTATCCAGGCTTTGTAGCTAATCGGATTCTCATGCCGATGCTCAATGAAGCAATATTTGCATTATGGGAAAATATCGGAGGAGTAAGTGAAATAGATGCAGTAATGAAACTCGGCATGGCCCACCCGATGGGACCGCTGCAACTGGCGGACTACATCGGGTTGGATACTTGCCTGGCCATCTTACGCGTAATGCACGAAGGCTTTGGCCGGGTGCATTATCAACCTTGCCCTTTACTAGTCAATATGGTGACCGCTGGCAAACTGGGGCGTAAATCGGGCGAAGGCTTTTATGACTATAGCCACAGCGGCAAGGAATTGGTGGTAAGTAGTAGCTTTAAACAGTAAAGTCTTCCACTATGGAAAACACGCAATGCCTAAATTGTGGTCATTCGTTTACGGGAAAATTCTGCCCAAACTGTGGGCAACGGGCCAGCACACAACGGTTTACCTTTAAACGCATTTTTTCGGCGGAATTTCTGTCGGATACCTTCAACTTAAATCAAGGTCTACTGCTAACGCTGCGCGATTTGGCCTGGCGCCCTGGCTACCTGATCCGAGACTACTTAGGAGGGAAGCGAAAACGGTACTTCAATTTCATTGCCTTGCTACTGATCCTTTTAGCGGTAGAGGCTTTATTGTGGGCCTACGCCCAAAACTCAGTAGCCGACGTGCTCAAAGATCGTCTAACCGAGCAATTGAATGCCCAGAATCCGGAAATGGCTGCGCTCTTGGGGCAAGAAGACATTGAACGTGCCCTGAGTAACCAAAAGATCATTTTCATCTTAACCGTTCCCCTGACGGCATGCTTTACTTGGTTGATTCTAAAGCGGGTCGGGTACAACTTTGCGGAGCACTGCGTGGTCATTGTATTTCTGCTGGCCATGAACACCTTCCTCGGTATATCCATTGGCGTATTGGGTTTGCTACCCATTTCCTATGAGACTTTCACCGTCATTTACGGGCCGGCATCCTTTATAATAATCGGTTTTGATTTACTGCTGTTTTGGCAACTGAGTCAGGCTGCCGAATATTCGACTTTCGGCCGCATTTGGCGAGTCGTACTGGCCTGGTTCGTGGCCATTACGGTGATTGGGTTAACCATTCAGCTCTCCATTGGGATATTCTCAGGAATGCGGAAAAGCACAACGGAACGGTTGAGCCCCACTGAAATACCGCAATACGATTCATTGGAGGTAACCATAGACACCCTGGAGTAGTCCGATTTAACCCAATTTTCATTTTACGGAAGGCTGTTTTCACAAGGTGGTAAAGTACCTTCGCGCGCTTAGCCGATATTTCGCCCAAAAACATTTTTATGCGCCTATTCCTTGCTTTACTTATCGTCAGCCTTTCTTCCTTCCTAACCGCCCAAGAAATTATCATAACTGGCCTAATGGATGGTACTGCCGGCGGCACACCCCTTGCCATCGAAATCTATGTCTCTGGTACCTTGACCCTAGACGGCCTTCGTCTGGAACGCTCCGCTAATAGCAACAACTTCCCGGACGCACAGTTAGAGTTGACGGGCACCTACACTGATGCCTTTATCTACGTAGTGAACAATCAAACTGCCTTTGCGGATGCTTTCGGCAGTGCCGGAGACTTCGCTAACGTAAGGGTGGATCAAGGCTTACTCTCCGTCAATGGAAACGACGCTTTCCGCATCCTCCGCGTTAGCGATGCCATGGTAATTGATCAAACCGGCGGAGAGGAGGCTGACGACGATGCGGTTTTATACCGAGATGGTTATCTATATCGTAATAACAGTACTGGCCCCGATGGCGGGTGGGTGGCCGCTAACTGGACCAACGAGCTCGACGTGCTCGATGGCTTAAGCCTAGCGGAAATGGGCAATACAGTTCCCTTCGGTACTTTTGCCACTACTCCTGCCGGACCCTCGGTAATTGCAGCGGCCAACGGCGACCTAGCGGAGCCCACTACAAACGGAGGTTTTACGTTCTTTCTTAGTCAGACAGCTGGTAGCAACGTAACCATAATGTATAGCCTTACGGGCACAGCAACGCTTGGCACGGACTACACCGACTCCGCCAGTGGAAGTATAGTAATACCTGCCGGGCAAACATCCGCCACCCTTACACTCGTTACCGTAGATGACAATGAAGCGGAGTTTACCGAAAGCATAGAACTGACCATCACCAACGTCAGTGATGGCACCTTTACGATTGGCAGCGGTGCAACGATCGCCCTTCTTGACGACGAACCGATGGCTACCACGCTCATTAGCCAGATTCAAGGCAGTGGCAACAATAGTCCTTTAGCGGGGGAAACGGTTATGGTCGAGGGCATTGTCGTTGGTGATTTCCAAGGAGGAGATGGGGTTGGGCTCGGTGGATTTTTCGTACAAGAAGAAGACGGCGATGCGGACGGAGATCCTCTCACCTCGGAAGGCATCTGGGTATTCGATGACGCCGGTAGCGTGGCCGTTAATATTGGAGATGAAGTAAGGGTTAGGGGTAAGGTAGCCGAATTTCAAGGACTTACCAAAATTGACGTAACCGAAGCCGACGGCCAGGTGAATATTCTTAGTAAAAATAATACCCTACCAACAGTAGTAAGCCTAGACCTTCCCGTAGTCGCTATCTCGGATTACGAGCGCTGGGAAGGCATGCTGGTGACTTTAATCGACCCAGTAACTGTCACTTCCAATTTTGGGCTGGGTCGCTTTGGAGAAATCGAAGTGGCGGTAGGCGGTAGATTAATTCAATACACCGAATGTAACGAACCGGATGCCTCAGGCTTAGCCACCTTCCTGGCACAACAACAACTTGGCCGTTTGATTGTGGATGACGGCCGTAGTGGGGAGAATACTTTCCCTATCACTATTCTAGGGGGTAGGGAGGTAACGGCAACTAACAGTTTTCGTTCCGGCCGAATCCTAAGCGGCCTAACGGGGATTATCGACGAGCGATTCGGACAAGGTGGAACTGCTTACCGGCTCCAAGCGACTAGTTTCACTAGTGCAGAAGGCGGGGAACGACCTAATGAGGCGCCCGCCGTTGGCGGAGAAATTTCCGTAGTAGGAATGAATGTATTGAACTACTTCACCACTCTGGGAAGTCGGGGAGCCAGCAATGCCGGAGAACTTGCTCGGCAGCAAGACAAAATCGTACAAGCGATCTGTGCATTAGATGCCGACATAATTGGTCTAGTAGAGATAGAAAACAATGGCTTTGGTCAAGGCTCAGCCCTCCAGACCCTTATCGATGCCATTTCCACTGAATGCGGGACTTCTTATGCTGCCGTAGTGGTACCTGATGGTAATGATCCGGATAACGCTCCGGATACGGGTAGTGATCAGATCCAGGTTGCCCTAATTTACAATTCGGCAACGGTAAAGGAGTCTGGTACGGTAGCAACCCTAACGGAGCCCACCACGGTCTTTGAAAAAAACCGCGTACCGGTGACGCAAACCTTCCAGGTGATCGAAGAAGGGAACGCCAATATGGGACAAGAGGTTACGGTATGCGTAAATCACTGGAAAAGTAAAGGGTCTGGTTGCGGGCCAGGTGATGACGATCCTAATGGCGGGGCGGGAAACTGTAATATCACCCGTAACAATGCCGCCGTTGCGATTTTGGATTGGTTGGCGACAGATCCCACGAGAACCGGTGAAACCGACCAATTGATCATCGGCGACTTAAATACCTATTCGGAGGAACTTCCCCTCAAAACGTTGGCTGGTGCTGGTTTCGTTAATACCGTTCGTGCCTCAGCTGCTGTCGGCAGTTTCCCGTGTGGCAGTATCCCTTCCTATGTTTTCCGAAGTGCCTGGGGTAGCCTGGACCACGCCTTCGCCAGTACCAGCCTAGCGGAAAAGGTTACCGCCGCCGCCCCCTGGCAGGTTAATGCTCCCGAGCCCATCGCCCTCGATTACAACACCGACTTTAATGACCCCGCTCTCTATAACGACGATTTCTACCGCTTCAGCGATCACGACCCTGTAGTAGTAGGCCTTGACCTTGGCCCCGTAGTTTCTACGCAAAACATTGCTCCCAGTAGCCCACTGACTTTAACCCAATTAGGGCCTAAAAGCTATCAGCTAGCGGGTGCCAGCCAAGGAGATTCGTACACCATCCTTACCGCCGTGGGAGCTCTCGTAAGGGCGGAACCCATCAGGCAAGAAACGATAGGCATTGAGGGAGTAAGTCTGCCCGCCGGAGTTTATTTTTTGTTCGTGCGCTCTAGAGATGGAAGGCGTTCCTCCTTCAAATTACTGTTCCGTTAGGATACTTAGGTAAATGGTTGAGGACTTCCCCGTCCGAAGTTGTTGTCTGTGGTGTGTTCGGACGGGGATGTCCTCAGCTAGGTAATCATAAGCCATAAATAGTTTGCCTGGGCTATTTAGGACACGTAAGGCCGCAAAGCGAACTTACACCTGAGACCAAGGCAGTGGGTGGTCCGCAGGGTACATTTTCACTTTCAAATTTCGCCCTTCGAACTTTACACTTCCACTTGCACCTGCACTTCAGCAAGCTCTGTGGAGTCCAGTCGCGCCAAAAGAAAAGATGAAAATATTCCTTAGCCGAGCAGATCGGTCTATTTTTGCCGCAAACACTAGTCATGCGGATCATTGGCCGAATACCTCATCCGAAACTTCAGATCACCGTCTTTTCCAACGACGGCCGTTTTCCCGTACAATTTGAATTGGACGGGCAAACTCAAATATACCGGTTCCGTCACGGGGAGCACCTAAAAGGCCTGGCAGACATTGAAGCGCTGGTGGACGACTCGTTTGTTACGGGAGTATTAGCTACCTTTCGCCAAATGCGTAAGACCCAAGCGACGGTTAATCGCCGCTTGCAATCCTTATCAGAAGTCGATGACGACTTACCTGAGATAATCTGAGCTAATTAACCAACGCCCATGCAAATTACCGCCGCGAAACTAGCGGAAATGATCAACGCTACCTTGGAGGGAGATCCAGAAGTGGTCATCACCGCCCCCGCCAAAATTGAGGAAGCCGGTCCTGGAAGCATAACTTTTTTAGCCAACCCCGCCTACGAGCACCACCTTTATACCACCGGCGCAACGGCGGTCTTGGTCAGCCACGATTTCCAGCCCAAAGCTCCCATCGCCTCTACCCTGCTCCGCGTGGCGGACGTACGGCGAACGGTGGGTGAATTATTGGCGGTTTACCAAAAAGATGAAGCGGCGCAAACGCGGAGAGCCATATCTGCTCAAGCCGCCGTGGACGAGCAAGCGCAATTAGGAGAAAAAGTAAGGGTGGGCAAATTCGCCATTGTTGAAGCGGGGGCAATCATCGGAGCTGGCTCCGTCATTCTCGAACAGGTGTACGTTGGCCCTAACGTCAGTATTGGAAAAAACTGCACCATCTACCCCGGGGTGAGGTTATTGCGCGACTGCGTGATAGGAGACAATTGCATCCTACACGCCAACGTCGTCATTGGCGGCGACGGTTTTGGCTTCAATCATGACAGCAATAGTGGACGCTACACTAAAATTCCTCAGGTGGGAAATGTGATTATTGAAGACGACGTTGAGATTGGAGCTGGAACCACCATCGACCGAGCTGTAATGGGATCTACGGTGATTCGTAAGGGGGTTAAGTTAGACAACCTAATCCAGATTGCTCACAACGTAGAAATTGGGATTAATACCGTCATTGCTGCCCAAACTGGCATTGCAGGATCGACAAAAATCGGCGCCAATTGTCGCATCGGTGGCCAAGTTGGGATTGCTGGGCATGCTATTATTGGTGACAACACCCAGATCCAAGCCCAAAGTGGAGTAGCTTCTTCCACAGCACCAAATTCGGCCATCGGAGGCTCCCCTGCCTACAATTTCAGTGACTATCTCCGCAGTTATACGGTTTTCAAAAACCTTCCGGAAATGATGCGCGATCTGCGCAAGCGGCTGAAATCGCTTGAAAAGCAGTAGGTCCATTAAGTGTGGTTATGGTTATCACAAGGCTCAAAAAAATTCATCGTGGGCTAAGAAACGGGATGGAAAGGACAACATAATGGTGTCAGGATTCCTGACTATCTTTGCGCCCCGAAAGCCACCTCACTGTATCTCGACACCCCATTAGTTACATGACCAACCAACGCACCATTGCCAATTCTTTCTCGCTGAGTGGAGTCGGACTTCATTCCGGAGCGGAAGTTACCCTAACCTTTAAACCGGCACCGGCTGGTCATGGGGTGAAATTTCAACGAATTGACCTGGAGGACGCTCCCACCATCAATGTTGATGTTAACCGGGTGGTGAGTACAGATCGCTCTACGACAATTGGCTCCGGGGAGGCTACGGTGTCGACCATCGAACACTTGCTATCGGCGGTGGCTGGCCTTCAAATCGATAATCTACTGGTAGAAATAAACGGTCGGGAAATTCCAATTTTGGATGGTAGTGCCAGTCCTTTTGTTACCCCTCTACTTGCTGCGGGGGTAGAATCGCAAGAAGCTCCTCGGGATTATTTCATCGTCGAAGAGCCGATTACCTACCGGGATGAGGAGTCGGGTACGGAAATCGTTGCCTTACCCTACGACGGCTTTGAGGTAGTCTCCATGATTGATTTCGATAGCCCAGTACTTGGGCAGCAGTACGCTACTTTAAGGGGGTATGAGGATTACGCTGAAGAAATTGCTCCCTGCCGCACCTTCGTTTTTCTTCACGAGCTGGAAGTATTATTCGAGCACGACCTAATTAAAGGAGGAGACCTGACCAACGCCATCGTTATTGCCGACCAGCTGGTACCACAAGACCGGCTCGACAAGCTTGCTAAACGCATGGGCAAAGAGACCGTATCGGTGACCAAGAAGGGCATTCTTAACACCCTCGATCTCAAGTTCCATAATGAACCTGCTCGTCATAAGTTACTAGATGTAATTGGGGACATCAGTCTACTCGGCGTTCCGATTCGCGGCCGAATTTTAGCCACCAAGCCCGGTCACGGTGCCAACGTAGCCTTCACAAAGCTCCTGAAAAAAGCCTACATGGAGCAAAAGCGTCTAAAGGGTCGCCCACACTACAACCCGAACGACGAGCCGGTATTCAACCTGGTCCAAATCCAGGAAATAATGCCACATCGCTATCCTTTCTTGTTGATCGATAAGATTATTGAAAAGGGGGAGAACCATATTGTCGGTTTGAAAAACCTTAGCGCGAACGAGGAATTTTTCCAGGGTCATTTCCCCGGCAACCCCGTGATGCCAGGGGTACTACAGATTGAAGCCATGGCCCAAACCGGCGGCTTACTCGTACTTACCCAACAGGATGATCCTTACGGTTGGGACACCTATTTTCTGAAAGTCGATAATGCAAAGTTTAAGAACTTCGTCGTTCCGGGAGATACCGTTCTTTTCAAGATGGAGTTGATCGCTCCAGTCCGTAGGGGAATTTGTCAGATGCGGGGTACTGCCTACGTCGGCAATAAGATCGTTTCCGAAGCCGAACTAGTAGCACAAATTGTAAAGCGCCCATAAGCATGTCCGTACATTCTCTAAGTGTTGTCCACCCGAATGCAAAAATTGCCGCCGGTGTGGAGATTGGCCCCTTTAGTTTCATCGAAGATGACGTAACTATCGGGGAGGGCTGCTACATCGGCCCCAACGTTACTATTTACGCTGGTAGTAGATTAGGTGATAACGTTAAAGTATTTCCCGGAGCAGTTATCGGCGGGGTACCGCAAGACCTAAAATTTGCGGGGGAATACACCACCGCCGAAATCGGAGACAACTCCGTCATACGGGAGTTCGTGACCGTCAACCGGGGTACCGCTGCTGCTGGTAAGACCATCGTTGGTAAGAACTGCTTGTTAATGGCTTACGCCCATGTTGCCCACGATTGTATTTTGGGAGACAACATCGTCATTGCCAACAACGTCAATCTTGCCGGCCACGTCATCCTTGAAGATTACGTGATTATTGAAGGTCAGGTAGGTGTTCAGCAATTCGTAAAAATTGGTAAGCACAGCTTTATCGCCGGCGGAAGCTTGGTTCGTAAAAGTGTACCTCCCTACATCCGCGCTGCCCGTGAGCCCCTGAGTTACATCGGTGTCAACCGAATTGGTCTACAACGTCGGGGTTTTGGGATCAAGGTGATAAACCGTATCCACGAGATTTACCGCATTCTCTTCGTTAAGGGCCTTAATATCACTAATGCCATCACCGAAATCGAGGCTTCCGTTCCCGTCTGTGATGAGCGAGACGATGTAATTCGCTTTATTGGGGAAACCGAGCGTACTGGAATTATTAGAAGTTTCCGGGCTTTGGACGACTAGAAGTGTGCTAGTGGCACTTTGGTCCGCTATCCTTTAAAACTAGCCTAAAAGGAGAATATTATGATCTGGTACTGACTAAAGCTGACCATCCTGTTTGTACCATTGATGGCCATTCTTACTGCCGATAGCAGTCAATTTTCACCATTCTCGAATATGTCACTGCATCTTCACCTTGATCGTATTGGAAAGCGCTTTGGTCGCCATTGGATCCTACGAGATTTCAGCGCGGATTTTAAGAGTGGAGAATTGATTGGCATAAAAGGACGCAATGGCTCGGGAAAGTCGACCTTGTTACGCATTTTGGCCGGGCAGCTTACACCCAGCCGTGGTAAAATGACCATAAGCACTGATGGACGCACCGTACCCGAAGCAGAATTGTACCGTCTGGTTAGTTGGACTGGGCCGTACCTAG
>JBCDGT010000040.1:0-10237 GCA_038750915.1 Bacteroidota bacterium | reverse complement strand
ATCAGGTAAAACAAGCGATGGAAGCATGCACTGTCCTCTCCTTGTATCAGCAAGCCAAACAAAAAAGCGAACCCGTTACGGTAGCTCAAAAAAGAGCAATCATTAACAAGCTGATTGCGTGAATATCGGACACCCTACCTCGGAGTGTACCTGGCCCAGCCGACCCCTCCGAGTGTTCGGCCCAATCAGCCAACCAAAACCCACACTCGCGCCTTTACGTGACATGAAGATCGGAGTTGTATGTTATCCTACCTACGGTGGTAGTGGTGTTTTAGCGACGGAGCTAGGACTAGGCCTCGCCCGGCGTGGGCATGAGATTCATTTTATCACCTACCGTCGGCCAGCCAGGCTGGGCCATTTTCAGGCCAATGTTTTTTACCACGAAGTTGATAGTGGTTCCGATTACCCCCTCTTTGAATACGCACCGTACGAGACGTCCTTAGCTTCTAAGCTAGTTGATGTCGTTGAGAACTACGGACTTGATCTATTACACGTCCACTACGCCGTACCCCACGCTTCAGTGGCCTACATGGCTCGTAAAATTCTGATTAGCCGGGGAAAGTACGTGCCTTTCGTTACTACCCTACACGGTACGGACATCACTCTCGTGGGCACTAACCCCGCTTTTGCCCCAACGATCACCTTCGCCATCAATAAATCAGACGGGGTAACCGCCGTTTCCAAATCGCTACGCCAGGACACTTTGGACAACTTTGACATTTGTAATCCAATCCAGGTAATCTACAATTTCATTGATTTTCAGCGCTTCAAGCGGGAAAATAAAAACCACTTCAAAACGGCCATTGCGCCCAATGGAGAGCGCATCCTAATTCAAGTTTCTAATTTCCGCCCGGTGAAAAGGGTGGATGATGTGATCTATATCTTCAAGATCGTCAACGACGAAATTCCGAGCAAGCTGCTCCTCATCGGTGATGGGCCCGAACGGAGCCGCTGCGAAGACTTGAGTCGGCGCCTCGGCCTGAGTCAGGATATTCGCTTTCTCGGAAAGCAAGATGCCATCGAAGAACTCCTGGCCGTATCTGATGTCTTTCTGCTTCCTTCGGAGAGTGAGAGTTTTGGCCTCGCAGCGCTGGAGGCCATGGCCTGTCAGGTACCGGTTATCTCCAGCAATATTGGTGGTATTCCTGAGGTAAATATTGACGGGCAAACGGGTTTCCTGTCCGGGGTTGGCATGGTGGATAAAATGGCCGAAGATGCCCTAAAAATTCTCAAGGATGACGAAGTGCTGAGTCGCTTCCGCTCCGCTGCCCTGGCCCAGGCTGCTCGTTTTGACATCGAGGAAATCGTACCAAAATATGAATCCTACTACCAAGCAGTGATCGATAAGAGTCAGATCACACCGGAGGAACCAGTGTTTGACTGTTGAGCAGAGCCGTCACTTTGTACTGTCTTGCACCTGCGGTATTTCCTGGATTTTCCTCAGTTGGATACGTAGAGTTTCACTAGCGGGAATTTGCAGCAGGCGTTCTTCTCCCTGCCAGAACTCTTCTTTATACCGCATCTTCATCGTAGTAATGGGTTCCTCCCATTCGAGCAACCTGCCTTTTTTGGCTTTCCGCATCGCTTTGGGTTCGGTGATCACTTCCGTCAAGTAGTAAAACGCGTGAAAGACGTGCGGCAAGCCGCCGTAGAAGTCCGATTCAAAATCCCAGCTAAAACTGGATCTTTTAAGGTAATATTTTCCTCCGATTTTTTGGTAAGCTGAATCTTCGTAAATCTTTTTACCATTGGTCCAGAAGCGGTGTTCGAGGATAGCGTAATCCGTTCGATTAATCAAGATTTCTCCCGTGAAGCTACCCGGAGACGGCCATTTCCCTTTTTCATGGGTAGTCGGATTAACCTCGTAGCGGAGGCGAACCAAAGTATCAGGTCCGCTCAAATATTCCCCGATTTGACGGAACGTGAGTTTGTCTAAGGTCCTCCTCTGCCCTCCGAACCCAAGGGCTAGTCTGCCGTGACGTACTGAATTACTCAGCCAGGTATACGGGCCGGTCAGAAAGAGCTGTTGGTCAAAAAAGGGATGCAAACGAGGCGGTTGCCCGTCTTTACCGCCGCGATTTCGAATTTGCTCGATCCATACTTTTGGCTTTTCAATCCCCGGGCCGTAGCGATGGTCTTCGTAAGTAAGGTACGCCTCACTAAGGCTAGCAAAAGCCGAATCATTAACGGCGTAAGCACGGGCATAAGCCTTTAGCAGGAACTTATCCGCTCCGTAATTCTCCGGGACTTTATCTAAAGCCCGGCGTACTAAACCTCTCAGTGCCAAGTCCGATAGTACAATGATTTCCGGCAATTCTAAAAAACTAGAAGACATCCGCACGTTTAAGAGACGCTTTTCTCCTGGAGGAGGTATAGGGTGCTCGCCCATATAACGCGTTTCAGTTTCGTAGGAAAGCATACTAAAGCTTAACGTTCCACGGTGACGCTGTAAGCTGTCTAATTTGATGCTAAACTGTCCTTTTTCGTTGGTCAGCACTCCTAAGCGCTGGTTATCGGCAAGGACAACATTTACGAATGGTATTGGCTCACCGGATACTTGGTCCAAGACATACCCCTCCACGGTGTATTGCCCCAGGAGCGAGAGCGGAAACAAACAAAGCAATAATCGGATCATGTGGGTGGGTGTTTGTCCGTAAGATATGCAAGGGAATCAGTAGAGGCAATGGCATGGACGTTATTGTGACCATAAATTTAGGTGCTGCCGCAGGTGCAAAGTGTAGTTAATTGTAATTAATAAGTAATTGGTTCCAGAAAGCAGCAAGTCGATACGTTACTAATCGCTGCGAATTTCTTATTTTAAACTTTGGGCTGCCTACTTTTCTTTGCACCTGCGTGCGCGCCAAAAAGGCAGTCAAGCGTAAAAACACCTGACAAAATTTCAAATACGTGTTTTCGGAACGCCCTTTGCTTCTAATTGTCGCGGCAGAAGAAAGATAAGTCCCATACTTTACGTTTTGAGTCTGTCCGCCAAGTCATTAACAATCACCGCCTTAACGCGGAGCAAAGGATAAGATTTATGAATTTCAACAACTTCACCATCAAGAGCCAGGAGGCTTTGCAGCGTGCCGGGGAAATTGCCCTAGGTAACGAGCAGCAGAGCATCGAGCCGGGTCACTTGCTGAAGGCGGTATTTGAGATTGATGAAAACGTCACCCCTTTCCTTTTCAAAAAGATGGGGGCTAACCTCAGTGCCGTCAAGCAAGCCATCGATAGTATGGTAGCGGGCTACCCAAGCGTGAGTGGCGGCCAACAGAACCTGAGTCGGCCCGCTGGAGAAATGGTGCAACACGCCAGCCTGATTGCCAAAAAAATGGGCGACGAATTTGTTTCTCTTGAGCACTTGCTTTTAGGTGTGTTGCAAGTAAATGATACTGCCACCCAAGTACTTCGCGATGCTGGCGTTAACGATAAGGTATTGCGCAAGGCGATTGAAGAACTCCGACAGGGTAAGAAGGTAACTTCGAACTCCGCCGAAAACAGCTACAACAGCCTAGAGAAGTATGCCGTAAACCTAAACGAGCGGGCGCGCAGCGGTAAACTAGACCCCGTAATTGGGCGCGATGAAGAAATTCGCCGTGTACTCCACATTTTAGCTCGCCGGAGTAAGAATAATCCGATCTTGATTGGGGAACCTGGAGTAGGTAAAACGGCCATTGTAGAAGGCCTTGCCCACCGGATTGTCAACGGTGACGTACCGGAAGACCTCCGGGAAAAAGACATTTACAGCCTGGACATGGGCGCTCTGATTGCCGGAGCTAAATACCAAGGCGAATTCGAAGAACGTCTCAAAGGAGTGATCAACGAAGTGACCCAGGCCGATGGCCAGATCTTCCTCTTCATCGATGAGATTCATACGCTGGTGGGTGCTGGTAAGGGACAAGGGGCTATGGACGCAGCTAATATCCTAAAACCTGCCTTAGCCCGGGGGGACCTCCGTGCCATCGGCGCTACTACACTCGCGGAGTACCAAAAGTATTTCGAGACGGATAAAGCCCTGGAACGCCGCTTCCAGCAGGTGACCGTCGCTGAGCCCAACGCAGAAGATGCCATCAGCATCCTGCGGGGCCTCAAAGAACGGTACGAAACCCACCACAAAATCAATATCCTCGACGAAGCGGTCGTAGCCGCCGTACAACTCTCGGAGCGCTACATCAACGATCGCTTCCTACCGGATAAGGCCATTGACCTGATTGACGAAGCCGCCGCCCGCCTGCGACTGGAGATGAACTCCATGCCCGAGGAGTTGGACGAAGCCGAACGTAAAATCCGCCAGCTCGAAATCGAGCGGGAGGCCGTAAAGCGCGAAGGTGACGAAACTAAGATTGACCGGATCAACGCCGACCTGGCCAACCTGGAAGAACAAGCTACCAGCCTGCGCGCCCAGTGGGAAAGTGAACGAGAAGTGGTGCTCGGTATTCAACAGGCTAAAGAACGAATTGAGCAGCTAAAGAACGACGCCAAACGGGCCGAGCGATCTGGTGAATTCAGTCGGGTTGCCGAAATCCGCTACGGGCTCATCCCCGAGGTAGAGCAGGAATTAACCGCTTATAATGAGCAGCTCGTCGACATGCAGACCAAGGCCAAAATGCTGGTTAAGGAGGAAGTTGATGCCGAAGACATTGCCGAAATCGTAGCGCGGTGGACTGGCATTCCCGTCACCCGGATGCTACAGAGCGAGCGCGAAAAATTACTCCGCCTCGAAGAAGAGCTCCACCAGCGGGTCGTTGGTCAGAACGAAGCGGTAGAAGCCGTAGCCGACGCCATCCGCCTGAGTCGTACCGGGCTGAGTAGCCAGGACCGCCCCATTGGTAGTTTCCTATTCCTGGGCACGACTGGCGTAGGTAAAACCGAACTAGCCAAAGCACTGGCGGAATACCTCTTCAACGACGAGGACATGATGACGCGTATCGATATGAGCGAGTACCAGGAACGTCACGCCGTTAGTCGATTGGTGGGCGCGCCTCCCGGTTACGTCGGCTATGATGAAGGCGGTCAACTAACGGAAGCGGTACGGCGCAAGCCCTACTCCGTGGTACTGCTGGACGAGATCGAAAAGGCGCACCCTGACGTCTTCAACATCCTATTACAAGTCCTTGACGATGGTCGCCTCACCGATAGTAAAGGCCGGGTAGCGAACTTCAAGAATACGATCGTCATCATGACGTCCAATATTGGTTCTGATCTAATCCAAGAGCAATTTGGTAAGATTCATCCTGGTAATGAAGATGAGGTGGTAGAAGAAACCAAGCAGCAGCTTTTCCAACTGCTTAAACAGACGGTTCGCCCTGAATTCTTGAACCGGATTGACGACATCGTCATGTTCCGACACCTCAGTCGCGGCGACATTCGCCAGATCGTGGAATTGCAACTTATGCAAGTACGCGAACAGTTATCAGGTCAGGATATCCAACTGACCATCGCTCCCGAAGCTATGGATTGGCTCGCCGCCGAAGGCTTCAGTCCGGAGTTTGGGGCTCGACCCTTGAAGCGGGTCATTAAAAAGCGGGTGCTGCGTCAACTTTCGAAGCAAATGTTAGAAGGTAGTATTACCCCGGGTAGCCAAATGGTCTTAGATGTGTTTGACGATGTAGTCGTTTTCCGCAAAGCTCGGGAAACCGAACGGATGGCCGAAGCTGTATAAGCGATTAGCAAGAATTTTCATGAGTGTATTTGTAGGCGGTGGCCGGGTTTTTTCCCGGTTGCCGCTTTTTTTATTCATCTTGTTTATGGATACCATAAAAACTAATTACCTTTCCCACATGGACTTAACTAAAATATTTGACAGCAACGAGCAGTGGATTGCTGATAAACTGGGTAAAGACCCTGCCTTTTTTGACAAGCTGGCCGCCGGCCAGTCTCCAGAAATTCTGTACATCGGTTGCTCGGATAGCCGGGTAACTGCCGAAGATTTAATGGGATTGCAGCCCGGGGAAATGTTCGTTCACCGTAACGTAGCCAATATGGTGATCAATACGGACCTGAACATTGCTAGCGTAATCAATTATGCGGTAGATCACCTCCACGTGAAGCACATCGTCATTTGCGGCCACTATGGCTGTGGTGGCGTTAAGGCCGCCATGGGCTCTACGGACCTCGGCATTCTAAACCCCTACCTGCGGGAAGTAAGGGACGTTTACCGCCTTCACCAGCAGGAGCTGCAGGGAATTTCGGACGAAGACGCCCGTTACCGCCGGTTGGTGGAATTGAACGTACAGGAACAGTGCATCAATATTGCCAAGACCCCGGAGGTACAGCGCGCTTATGCCGCCGGCAAGTTGAGTGTCCATGGTTGGGTCTTCGACTTAGCGAGCGGTAAGCTCATCGATCTTAAAATCGATATGCCCGCCGTACTCAAAGACATTCAGAGCATTTATTCGCTCGACGTCATTTAATTAAGCTGGCGCGGCCGCAGGTGCAGAGTGAAGTAGGAAATTTGAAGTGGTAGCAATGCATTAAATTTCAACTTTCCTACTCCAGACTTCGAACTTCTTATTTTTCTTCGCACCGGCGGCCGCGCCCACATAAATTATGGACCGGCTAAGGGAAACTTTCTCCACTTTTCCGTAGTTTTAGCACTACGCCCCGCTGCCATTTCCGGTGCGGGAGAAAAGCCATTCGTTTGAGCGAAATCGTCATGTCCATTAGCGGGGTCGACCCCGTAGCTCTTTTAGGAGAGCACAATAAAAAGCTAAACATCCTTCGCGAGGCCTATCCAAAAGCCAAAATTACTCAGCGAGGGACCAACGTTAAAATAACGGCCGCAAAAGCGGAAGCACAGAAGCTTAAACACCATTTGGAGTTGATGATGCGGCTATTGCAAGATAACCGAGAACTAACCGAGCAAACGGTAGAAGACATCATGGCTGGAGAGAACCCCTTCGTAACCAAGCTCGGTAATGGCGCGTCAAACAAAACCATTCTGTATAGTCGCACTGGCAAGCCGATCAAAGCACGGACGGCCAACCAAGCCAAAATGGTAGAGTTAGCTGCTAAAAAACGATATTCTCTTCGCCATTGGCCCCGCAGGAACGGGCAAAACCTATACTGCCGTTGCACTGGCCGTACGGGCGCTGAAGAATAAGGCCGTCAAAAAAATTATCCTTACCCGCCCCGCCGTAGAAGCTGGCGAAAGCCTGGGCTTTTTACCCGGTGATCTTCAGGATAAAATTGACCCTTACTTGCGCCCTCTTTACGATGCCCTCGACGATATGATCCCCGCGGAAAAGCAGGCGAAATTCCGGGAGGATCGTACCATTGAAATTGCCCCCCTTGCGTACATGCGGGGCCGGACCCTGGACAACTGTTTCGTCATCATGGACGAAGCCCAAAACACTACGACCAGCCAGATAAAAATGTTCCTGACGCGGCTCGGGCCTTCCGCAAAAGCCATTGTTACCGGAGATTTGAGCCAAGTAGATTTACCCCATAACCAGGTGTCTGGCCTCCGCCGAGCGGTGAAGTTATTATCTCCCATAAAGGGGATCGGCACGGTACATTTATCAGCCGACGATGTGGTTCGCCACCGCTTAGTCAAGTCCATCATCAAGGCCTATGATGCTGCCGACGAGGCGGAAGGAAGGGGTCGATTCAGCGATCGCCAGGGGAGTACTTTTGAACGTTTAGGCCCTCCAGGACGCAGTAGAATGGAGCGAGAAGAGGGATAATTGTCCTTATTTTAGCTTATTTTATAGGCATAAAATGCTAACACACAATAGGGAGCCCAGCAACACTTGTTGCTGGGCTTTAACTTTTTATGCATACGTTTATTTGCATATGTAGCGACAAAAGCACCTAACAACCTACTGTTTATTGACGCTGGTAAAAGGGTAAACCCACCAGAACTTTGCCTCAGCTTCTGATCAAAAGAAGTCAACCAACAACCACTGACAAATTACTTGCAGTAGTTAAGGCAACCCTCAAATTATTGACCGCCACAGAATTAGTGGCACAACCCCAGTTCATTATGACCGAAGATCACATCTTCTGAGGTACTTCCCGTACCCAAACTCCAACCAAGGCTTTAGCTACTCATAAAGTTAAGTGCCTCTTATTTCACCCACCACCAATCCATATTCATCATGACCGAAGATCACATCTTTTAAGCCTTTATCAGGCCCACACTTCTTCATCTTTCAACTATTAATCCAATCAAAACGGTACTACAATGCAACAAGCTATTGACCTCCTTTCTCCCGACGCCATCGACGCCATCATCAACTCCTTCGGCTCCCTCGCCGACTGGTTCGGACAGACCTGTGGCATCGTCGTGGATGACCATATTTTCTAGGTCTCCCTTCACGCAATTCGGGGGATCACCCCCTCCCTTCTCTCACAACATTAATTCAATTCATCATGACCGAAGATCACATCTTTTAAGCCTGCTACTAGGCCCATCCCTCCTCATTCACCAGCTATTAATCCGATCAAAACAATACTACAATGCAACAAGCTATTGACCTCCTTTCTCCCGATGCCGTCGACGCCATCATCAACTCCTTCGGCTCCCTCGCTGACTGGTTCGGACAGACCTGCGGCATCGTCGTGGACGATCACATTTTTTAGAATTTTAGATTTCTACGCCAAAACATTACCATCATTAATCAAGGTGCTTCAGTACTATTTTCCATAGGTCTTCATACTTAATCAGTTCCGTGTCATTCAAATTAGAAGTATTGTCATCAGCGCTTACCATTTTAGCATATATCTTCTCACTTTTCCGCTCTGTGGAAGCACGCTTGAAGCCATTTTGAATGGCAATTAAGAGAAGCTTAAAAAAGCAGTTATTCCGTAAATTCTTGTCTTCGCGTAAATAACGGTTACAGTAGGAATCCAACGCTTCCGTCCGATCAATTGCCCGTCCATACTTGCCCGTGACGATAAAGTAGAGCACCTGGACGATCAAGATTTGAATATTGGTTCCCTTTTTATTCCTGGCGGAGGTTGGAACATTATTGATGAACCTTCAAATCCGGAATTTTGGAATAGGAGGAGTACCCTCATCCAAATCAATTTCTCCCGCAACGACTAAGAAATTTATGTAAGCCTCTAGAATACTCCAATATTCGATGAATCGAGGTGATAGAAGTTGCCTTAACTTTCTCTTGCTGGTATGAGCAAATTCCAGATAAGCGAAATTATAGTTGTTCGTACGGAAGCCGAGTAAAATGGCGTAATCCCTCAGTTTAATACCATTTCGTGTATCCGGAGCAATATTCTTTTTGGCCATCGCAATTTGCTTCTTCCCGAGCTCAAAGTCCCGTAGCTTGATTGTACAGTCCACCCGCTCTAGGGTCAGCAAATCCAAGATGGACTGGCTAGCAGCTTTACATTTCTTTAAAGTTTCTACGCCCTGATGAGATACTTCGATTGCTTTATGGTATTCCCCTCGAAATACACAACCCTCCATCTCGGTTATAATTAATGCTCCTTGTATGTAAGAAATAGTGGGGTAACGATTTCTGATTTCCTCACACTCTTCGACGAACTTACGGGCCATTTCCCCCATTGCTGCGGGGGATAAACGCTGAGCATAAATAGCATTTCTGAATTTACGGTAGTAGGAAGTGACAATTCCCATGTCATAAGCCACCTTATTATAGTGGTTCGTTAAATCCAGATAATGATTAAAAAGCTCTTCGTTGTAGTGTGCACCAAGGTACATGGAGGAAAGTAGATCCGTTAAACCAAGGTTCAAAGGGACAATTTCAAAATCTTTAACCTTACCAAAGGTTCTAGAAGCAATTTCTCTCGCTGCTGTGTATGCTCTCTTGGCAGCTAACATTCTGGCCACTTCTAATTGTCGAAATCCGTTTTGGTAAGCTTCGTTATAGGTACGGTAGGTAGGCTCATCCAATTGCTGCAATACAAAAGCATTTACCATAATGTGACGAAGCCGGGTCTTGAGTGCTCTGAAGGGTCCGTAGCTAGGTGTTTTATCCTTACCGTACAGCTTTTTTACAATAAAGTCTTCTTCATATTTATCACTATGCAGCAGCTGATAGAGCTTTAAGGTCAGGGAATCTTCACCAGTAGACGATTGTCGCTTACCGATAAATTTTTCCACCCACTTAGGAGAACACGCCTTATCAAGCTCAACAAGAAGCTTCATAAACTTCAATTTTACTGCCTCAAATTTACATTAAATCTTATTACCTTAAAGCACTGATTAACAATTACTTATTTAAAAAATTAATCAGAAAAGATTAAAAAAACGCCT
>JBCDGT010000039.1:0-10483 GCA_038750915.1 Bacteroidota bacterium | reverse complement strand
TTTGAGGCGGAACTGGATGCCAATCACCAATTACCGGAAGTCGTCGCCTCGGGCTGGGATTACGCCACCGGTAACTTCCAAAGCGATACATCCAGTGAACCAAGTCTGAATAAACAAGGAAACCTAAGTGGTAAAAAACTAGCTCAGGTGCTGAAGGCGAAAGGGGAAGAAATACCCTTTACCACGCCGATACCCAAAGACGAATTGAAAGCGCTAGCGAACGGGGTATTGCTCCGTTCCCGTTTAGCAGCCTTGCGCGGAAAGGTCAGCTTTTTTGGCAACGCTACCCCTAAACTGAATACCCTGATCGAATTGAAGGGATTTGGTGATCGCTTCGATGGTGTAGCCTTGATCTCCAGTATTAAGCATACCCTGCGGGACGGAGCATGGCGAACAGAAACGGGCTTTGGTCTACCCAGAACTCTTTTAGCTGAAAAGCATCCGACGACTAACAGCAATATGGGACTACTATCTTCGATCAGGGGGTTACAAAACGGGGTAGTGGTAAAGACCGATGAAGATCCCGAAAAGAAAGCACGCATTCAGGTTGACATTCCGGTATTATCCGCGAAGGTTTGGGCGCGACATTCCAGTTTTTATGCTACCTCCGACAATGGAGCATTGTTCCGACCGGAGATCGGAGATGAAGTGATCGTCGGTTTTTTGAACGATGATCCACGCTTCCCGATCATTCTGGGAAGTGTTTATGGTCCCAAGCATCAACCGCCTTATGCTGCCGACAAAAAGAACAGCATTAAAGCCATCATCACCAAAAACAACCTGAAGATTGAACTAAACGACGAAGACAAAGGAATGACCATAGCTACCCCAGCGGGGAACACCCTCATACTTTCGGACAAGGGCAAATCGATTACGCTGATCGATCAACATAAAAATTTGGTAATGATGGATAGTGATGGCATCACGCTGAAAAGTAATAAGGACCTTACCCTTGACGCCAAAGGAAATATTTCGCTAAATGCCAGGCAAAACGTCAAGGTCGCGGCGAGTGGAGGAGACGTATCCTTAAAAGGAAACAGAGTGCTTGGGGATGGCCAAACAGGAGTAAGGATGAAAGGCGGCGCTACCGCAGAACTCAGTGCTGGTGGCCAGACAACAGTAAAGGGCGCAATGGTGATGATTAATTAACTGGTAAGGGGCTGCGCTAAGCGCCTGACGGCGCTAGCTGACCCCTTGCTAGGTGGAGAAGACCATTGAAATGAAGCTTCATGGACCGACTTCTGCTAATTTTTCCCTACTTGCTTTCACCCGCGTACGCGCCAAATTTCCATCATAAAAACAATAACTATGCCTCCAGCAGCACGATTAACTGATATGCACACTTGCCCGATGGTTACCCCTGGGTTGCCTCCCGTTCCCCACGTTGGTGGCCCCATTATTGGTCCTGGTGTTCCAACGGTACTCATCGGTAAAATACCCGCCGCCGTGATGGGGGATACGTGTGTCTGCGTAGGCCCGCCCGATAGCATCGTTAAAGGTTCCGCTACCGTCATGATTGGCGGAAAGCCGGCGGCCAGAATGGGAGACACGACGGCCCACGGTGGGGCAATTGTACAAGGTGATCCGACGGTGATGATTGGGGGTTGAATCTATATTTCGCAAGGGCTGCGCGAGGCAGCACCTGCGGTGCTGACGCTAACCCCTTGCTAAGAGAAGACCACTTCGTGGTCAATGCCGTAGGCGACTGCAAACACTTTTTTGTTTACACTTATGGTAAATTTAAATAAATGCCACAATCTCACTCGAAGATTTATCTTCACGCAATTTTTAGTACATAACACCGACGCCCGTTTATTAACCCTGAGATTGAGGGTAGTCTTTATCGCTTCATCAGGTCAAGGCTAGAGGAGTGCGATTGCCATTTGGAGGCTATTGGTGGTACTTACGATCATATTCATTTAGTCCACAGTTTGCCACGTACGATCTCCGTGGCCAACGTTTTAAAAGACGTGAAATCCTTATCCTGTAAATGGATGAAAGAACAAGGCCGACAGTATTATGCTTTTGAATGGCAGACGGGATACAGCACCTTTTCCCTCGATTATCGCAACCGGAAGGCTGTCGTAGCGTACGTAATGAATCAGAAGAAGCACCACTACACTGGTCCGGAGGGGAGACAATTGAAACTTAGCTTCGAACACGAATACAAAAAGCTCCTCAAAGCTTACGACTGCGAATTTGATCCCAATTACCTCTTCCCCTCCTGACCCCGAAGGGGTCTTCCACCCATAGCAAGGGGTCAGCAGCAGCACCCCTAGGTGCTGGCCTGCGCAGCACCTTGCGCAATAGGTTTACAACCAAATCTCTTTACCGCCCCGCCTCCAACCGATAAGTAATCCCCATCTTTTCAATTTCCTTGACGAAGTCCGTATCCGCGGCAACAGTACGTTTGAGGGAAAACATCCTTAGCTTATGGTCTTCATCGCGGTCGTAGAAGACCATACGGAGTTTGGCCTGTCCTTGGTAGCGTTGACACAATTCATCCAAAGCAACTACTTTGGCAGAGGTTATCTCTTCTAGCGGCATTTTCAGAATAATGGCATTGGTCATTTCCTGCCCGATACCTTCTAGGAGTTTTACGTCAGAGATATTGAGCTCTAACTCTTCACTGTTCCACTTTTTCCGGTAGTTGGCCGTGAGGAATAAGGCCGTTCCCTGGTGGAGGATGTGACGATGTTTCTGGTAGTCCTCGCCGAAGAGCTTGAACTCGATCATATCGTCGTAGTCGCTCAGTTCGAAAATTCCCCAGCCGTTACCGTTTTTGCTAACCAGGTGGCGCGAGCCGGTGATCATTCCCGCGAGTTTCACCGTACTCCGGCCATATTTCTGAGGGTTGAGTTCAGACAAACCGCAGGTCACGTAATTATCGATCTCTAGTTTGTAGCCATCCAGCGGGTGACCGGAAACGTAGATACCGGTCACATCTTTTTCGCGAGAAAGTTTTTCCGGCAACAACCACTCTTCTGCTGGCGGTGCCTTTGGGGGGTCAACGGAAATTTCGTCCTGCACGGCGGCAAACAAACTACTGGCCGCTTCTGCTTGGCGGGCAATGGTACCATTAGCCGTTTTTACCGCATCTTCTAGGTAAGAATCGAACTTCGGCGTGGGCGCATAATACTGCGCGCGGTGCATGTTTTCAAAACAGTCAAAACCGCCTGCATCAACCAGGGCCTCTAGCACACGCTTGTTCACGGAGCCTGGTTCAATGCGCAGCAGCATATCGAAAAGGGACTCAAAATCCCCTTCTTTCCGCGCGTCGAGGATAGCCTCTACTGGTCCCTCTCCTACCCCTTTCAGGGCCGTCATACCGATGCGAATAGCGCCTTGTTTATTTACGGCAAAATCGGCCTGCGATTCATTGATATCCGGTTGTAGTACGGGTACTTCCATGCGCTTACACTCCCGAAGGAAGAAACTCATTTTGCCCTGATCCGACTTATTGTGGGTCAGCACCGAGGCCATGTATTCGGCCGGATAGTGGGCCTTAAGGTAGGCCGTATGGTAAGCCACTAGCGCGTAGCATGTGGAGTGGGATTTATTGAAAGCATAGGAGGCAAAAGCTTCCCAGTCCTTCCAAATCTTTCCCAGCTTTTCTTCGGGGTGGCCGTTGGCCTTGCCGCCTTCAACGAACTTGGGATACATCTTATCCAGTACGTCTTTTTTCTTTTTACCCATTGCCTTCCGCAATACATCGGCCTCGCCCTTGGTGAAGTTGGCGATGGACTGCGACAGCAGCATAATCTGCTCCTGGTAAACGTAGATGCCGAAGGTCTCTTTCAGATACTGCTCTTCGGCATCGAGGGTGTACACAATCGGGCTCCGCCCGTGCTTCCGCTCGATGAACTCAGGGATGTACTCCAGCGGCCCGGGACGGTAGAGGGCATTCATGGCGATCAAGTCGTCGAAGGTCGTCGGCTTGAGGTTCTTCATGTGCTTCTGCATCCCGCCGGACTCGTACTGGAAGATGCCGTTCGTCTCCCCGCGCTGGAAGAGTTCGTAAGTTTTTTTGTCGTCGAGTGGCAGCTCATCCACGTCAATCTCCACGCCGTGGTTTTCCTTGATCATCCGCAGGGCATCCTTGATGATGGTTAAGGTTTTAAGGCCGAGGAAGTCCATCTTGAGGAGGCCGGCGTCTTCGGCAACGGAGTTATCAAACTGACTCACGTACATCCCCGTATCCTTATCTGCCGTAACCGGAACGTGCTCGGTGATGTTGCTGGGTGTAATCACCACTCCGCAGGCGTGAATGCCCGTATTACGGATAGATCCCTCTAGTTTTTTGGCCAGCCGAATCATTGCACCGATCTGGTCTTGTTGGGCGGCCATATCACGGAAGGCGTAGGCCTTATCAACATCTTCGCCATTGAGCTTACCCTTAAGTTTGGGGTGAATGTCTCCGTCGGCCAGTACGTGGTTGAGGGAGGCGCCCAGTTGTTGAGGGAAAGACTTAGCTACCCGATCTACTTCGCCCAGCGGTACGTCCATTACCCGCCCTACGTCGCGGAGGCTGGATTTTGCGGCCATCGTTCCGTAGGTAATGATCTGCGCTACCTGCTCCTGGCCGTATTTATCGATCACGTAGTCGATTACCTTCTGGCGACCAACGTCGTCGAAGTCGATATCAATATCGGGCATACTGACCCGTTCCGGGTTAAGGAATCGCTCGAACAGGAGATCGTACTTAATCGGGTCGACGTTGGTGATCCCGACGCAGTAAGCTACGGCGGAGCCCGCGGCGGAGCCGCGGCCAGGACCGACACTAACGCCCATCTCCCGGGCGGCGGTGGTAAAGTCCTGCACGATCAGGAAGTAGCCCGGGTAGCCTGAAGCTTTGATGACGTCCAGCTCAAAGTCTAGGCGCTCGCGGGTGGTTTCGTTTATTTCCCCGTACCTGCGCTTGGCGCCCTCGTAAGTAAGGTGACGCAAATACTCATCTTGCGTCTTGAACTCCGGCGGCATGGGGAAGTTTGGCAGTAGTACGTCGCTGGCTAGTTCCAGGGTTTCAATCTTGTCGTATACCTCCATGGTATTGGCCACCGAATCAGGATGGTCATGAAAGAGGTTAACCATCTCCATCTGCGTCTTGAAGTAGAAGTCGGAGCTGGGAAACTGGAAGCGTTTGGGGTCTTCTTTCAGCGAACCAGTATTGACACAAAGCAGGATGTCGTGGGGTTCGAAGTCTTCTTCTTCAACGTAGTGGCTATCGTTCGTACAAATTACCTTCACCTTATGCTTCTGCGCCAGGGCTAGCAGCTTTACGTTGATGTCCTCTTGACTTTTCCCGGAGTAGATAGTGCGGCCTTCGCGGTCCTTACCTAGGTCGATGTCGTCGATGCCCCGGTGTCGCTGAATCTCGATGTAGTAGTCGTCGCCAAAGATATCCAACCACCACTTTAGCGCTTTTTCGGCCTCTTCGTCCTTACCGGCAATCAGCAACTGCGGAATTTCGGCACCGATGCAGCAGCTCGTCACGATCAGCCCCTCGCTGTGGGCGGCGATCAGGCTCTTATCGATCCGGGGATACTTGCTGTACAGTCCTTCGATGTAGCCAATCGAGCAAAGCTTACTTAGGTTGATGTAGCCAGTCTTGTTCTTAGCCAACATCAGTTGGTGGTAGCGTTTGTCTCGTTCCCCCGCCGCCCGGCTAAAAGCCTTTTTATGGCGGTCTTCTACCAAGTAAAACTCGCAGCCGATCATTGGTTTGATGTTCCGCTTGCGGGCCTCGTTGACGAATTTAAAAGCCCCGAACATATTGCCGTGGTCGGTCAGGGCAACCCCTTTCATCCCGTCGGCCACCGCCTTATCCATCATCGTTCCGATCTCGGCGGCGCCGTCGAGGAGGGAGTACTGGGTGTGACAGTGGAGGTGGCAGAATTCGGGCATGAACGCTTAGTGGTTGGTAATTGGTATTCAGTAAGGCTTTTCCGCTAAGGGAAGCAAAAAACAGCTAGCACAAGATACGAAGGAGACGCCTTTTTCCAACAAATAGTTTTCCACAATGGGTACGGTGATGGCTGGTGGATGGATCGCTAAGGCGGCAGTGGAACCACTAACATTTCTATCCCCTTATCATAACTATCAATCAATCCTTTGCGCGGCCGCGGGTGCAAGGCATAGAATTTAAGAGCAAAGTAATGGATACTAAAGGATTTGTTGCCCAAGGCCTACCTTAGGCCAATGGATAAGAAGCTGCTCATTACCGTAAAACCTGAATTGCAGGCTTACCTGACTAAGCACGGCAGAAAGGTCCAGTTGCCCCTCCAGTACCGGGATCTAGAACGCTTTGGCGCAAGCGTAGCGCTGCTAGATAATGAGGATAACGACACCCTCTGGCAAACTGTCTATTACGATGAACACGAACGTGACTTCATTTACGACGGCCTAAGTAACATCTACGCGCTGCTCAAAATGGATGGCGACCTCAGTGCCACCGAACACCTAGAAGTGGCACGCATCGACTATTGTCTGTTCGGCAACACTCGCCCCTTCCGAATCCGGATCATCAACCGCCTCAACGATAACTACGACCATTTTTACGTAAAACGAGCGGACGCGAATCGGGTCTACGGACTGGAGCTGGAAGAACTGCTCTCCCCAAACAGCGTACAGTACTTGCTAGACGGTGACACCCTAATTGAAGAGCACATTGCCGGAATCCCTGGCGACGACTTCTTCGCGGATAAACTAGACGACTCCGTCTTCAACCAGATCCGGATGGCCAAAGAATTCGTGAAGTTCAACGAGCGCTGTTTCGTCCGCCTCCTCGGGGACATGCGGGCCTACAACTACGTCGTCGACATTACCCCCGATATCGAGGGTAGCCAGTTCCGCTTCCGCGCCATTGATTTCGATCAGCAAAGCTACGAAGGCCGCAAAAGCTTCTACCTCCCGCAGTATTTCAAGGAAAACAATCCCATCATCTTCCTTGGCATCGAGCACATGAACGACGCCACCGTCCGCCAGTACCAACTCGAAGAGCGGTCGATGATTGCCGCCCGGATCAAGTCCAACCCCCGCCGCCTTCAGGAGTTAATCGACATAATGGGTCGGGACGCCATCTCCAAAACGGATTTCATTCGCCAGCTAGCCGCTGAGCTCGGCCAGCACCATGAGACGGAGAATTTCACCGGACTCAGTACGATGGGAGAAGTATTGCGCGAGCACCTTAAGCTCCTACTGGCGAAAGAATTTACCCAGAGTGCTGATTTTTTGGAAAGTGGGAATGGCTAAGAGACTAAAAGTGGCTGAAAAATCTATTTATCCAAACGTCCAAATCCCCGGAACTTACTTCCATTTTCAGAAAGTGGTGGCTTGGAAGTTTACTGATAATCGGTTGCCTAGCGTTAGGACGGGCGCAATCGCCAGCAGGAGCCTTACTAGAAACGTTAGCAATAAGCTTCGCCAGAGGCAATCCCGCTCAGGCCCTGCAAGCTTACGAACGGGCCATTGCCTTGCTAAAGGTTCCCCAAGGCCAGGTAGTCTATCTACCCGACCTGCACGAAGCCTGCCTCCTTTACCCAAAAGAGTAGGGCCTTTCTTTTATCCCTGGCTTTTCGTCGAGCTTGCCGGTATTTAGTCAGGTGCCGGAGGAGCGGTAATTTGGTGCATTGGTAAGGAGCGTGGACCTCCCAGTCCGCTCTAGTTGGTATTTTGATCCTTTGGTCTTTTCTTCACCTAGATCGGCGGACGCGTCAGGCCACTTTGCGTCCGCCTCAGCCGACGAGGGGATGGGTCACAACTTTATGCTTACCTTCCCCGTAAGCTTGAAGTCGTTATGGAAAAAAGTGCCCACCGAAGCCGAGAATGGTTTGGCCAAGCCGATAAAATGGGCTTTGTGCACCGCAGTTGGCTGCGCAACCAGGGACATCCCGATCATATGTTTGATGGGCGTCCCGTCATTGGCATTTGTAATACTTGGTCCGACCTTACACCTTGTAATGCCCACCTAAAAGAATTCGCTCAGATCGTTAAGCGCGGCGTCTACGAAGCGGGTGGTTTCCCGTTGGAATTCCCCGTCATGAGCCTGGGGGAAACCATCATGAAGCCCACCACCATGATGTGGCGCAATCTGGTATCGATGGACGTGGAGGAAAGTATCCGGGCCAACCCCTTGGACGGCATCGTCCTACTCACCGGCTGCGATAAAACAACGCCTGCTGCCTTGATGGGCGCTTGCTCCGTCGATTTACCCACCATCGTCGTTCCTGGTGGCCCGATGCTCAACGGTAAGTGGCGCGGTAAAGACGTTGGCTCGGGCACCCTTACCTGGCAGCTTTCCGAAGGACTTAAGGACGGCAGTATTTCTGCTGCCGACGTTTACGAAGCTGAGTCCTGCATGAGTCGCAGTGCTGGCCACTGCATGACGATGGGTACCGCCTCTTCAATGGCTTCTACCGTTGAAGCGCTCGGGTTAAGTCTTCCCGGCGCAGCAGCTATCCCCGCCGTGGACGCCCGCAAGCGCGTGCTGGCTCACCTTTCTGGTAATCGGATCGTAGAAATGGTAAAAGAGGACCTGAAGATTTCGGATGTGCTCTCCCGAGGTGCTTTCGAAAATGCAATTATGGTCAACGCCGCCATTGGCGGATCCACTAACGTGATGATTCACCTGACGGCCATCGCCGGGCGCCTGGGTATCGACCTATCGATTGACGATTTCGACCGTATTGGCAGTCGCCTGCCCATGCTTACAAACCTGATGCCCGCCGGAAAATTCCTGATGGAGGACTTCTACTACGCCGGGGGGCTACCCGTAGTGATTCGGGAACTCAGCGCAATACTTAAGGCCGATACGGTTAGCGTCAACGGCCACTCCATTATCGACAATGCTATAGAGGCTATTTGCTACAATCCGGAGGTAATTACGCCGCTGGAAACGCCCATTATGGCAGAGGCTGGCATCGTTGTCCTCCGGGGAAATCTTTGCCCCGACGGAGCAGTCATCAAACCTTCGGCGGCTACCCCTAGCCTGCTACAACATACGGGGCCGGCCGTAGTGTTCGCCACCATTGAGGATTACCACGCCCGCATTGACGATGAGGAGCTGGAGATTGATGCCAATTCCGTGATGGTCCTTCAGGGCGTTGGGCCCGTCGGGTATCCGGGCATGCCGGAAGTTGGTAATATGGACCTGCCCGCTAAATTATTGAAGCAAGGCATTAAAGATATGGTCCGCATTAGCGACGGTCGCATGAGCGGTACGGCCTACGGCACCGCCATTTTGCACGTAGCGCCAGAGTCCGCTGTGGGCGGCCCGCTGGCCTTAGTACAAAATGGGGACCTGATTAAGCTCGACGTTCCAAACCGCAGCTTGGAATTGCTCGTAGCGGAAGAGGAACTGGCACGCCGCCGGGCTGCCTGGTCGGCTCCTCCCCCGGTAGCCAAACGGGGCTACGCCAAACTCTTTATCGATCACGTAGAACAAGCTGACCGGGGCTGCGATTTCGATTTCTTGCGGGGCGGTAGTGGGGCGGAAATAAAACGAGACTTACACTGATGACTCCAATACTAGTGGATATTTTGCGATTTCACCTCTCCCCCCGCCCGCCCCAATCCGCTCCGCTGGGGAGGGAGCCAAAATATCCGAAAGTGTAAGTAATAGTATAATTTAGCCATGGTAATCTTGCTTCTTCTCCTGACCTGTATTGTGCTGATCATCATTACAACCTCCGTCTGGAAGTGGCACCCTTTCCTGGCCTTGTTATTAGCCTGTGTGGTTTATGGCGTCGGTAGTGGTATGGAGCCGCTTGAATTAGTCAACACCATCAATACCGGCTTTGGCACCACGGTTGGTAAGGTGGGCTTACTCATCATTGCTGGCCTCATCATCGGTACATTTTTGGAAAAAACGGGCGGTGCCATGGTCCTGGCCAATAGCCTTCTCCGTTTAATCGGCACCAAACGCATTCACACCGCGCTGGGCTTTATTGGTTACATCGTCTCCATCCCCGTCTTCGCCGATAGTGGCTTCATCATTCTGGCCAGCCTGAACAAAGCCCTTACCCGTCGCGCGGGCCTTTCGTTGGGTGGCACAGCCGTAGCCCTTTCGATGGGGCTTATGGCTTCGCATACAATGGTACCGCCAACACCAGGTCCAATTGCCGCAGCGGCAATCCTAGATGCCGACCTTGGACGGGTAATCTTGATCGGCTTACTCACCAGCATTCCCGCCCTTTTGGTGTGTATTGCCTTCACCAAATTCATGGGCCGGCGCATTCACATCGAGGCAACCATCAATGAGGTAGCAGGCAGTAGCACCGTTTCGGAAAAGGGACCACCCGTAATCAAAGCCTTCCTCCCCATTTTGGTACCCATCGTACTGATCGTGCTGGCTTCGGTAGCTGATTACCCTACCCGACCCCTTGGAGAAGGAACATTTTATCAAGTATTCACCGTGCTTGGCAACCCCGTTATTGCCCTTTTCGGCGGTGTTCTGATGGCCTTTTTACTGCCGCGTCGACTGGAT
>JBCDGT010000038.1:0-10529 GCA_038750915.1 Bacteroidota bacterium | reverse complement strand
GTGGATTACCTCGGGGAGGAGTTTGTTGCTGACGTTGCCTTTACTGGTGGTAAAGTCTACATAAACAATTCTGCCACTGTACCAACCTTGCACCAAACGGAACGTATTGCGGATGATCCTGTACAGTTTAGTTACGACGTTCCCGTGGCTAATGGACCCTACCTGGTTCGCCTCCATTTCGCCGAAATCTTCTTTGGTGCTACCGGTGGTGGAGCTGGCGGTACGGGCCAAAGGATATTCGACGTAAGCCTCGAAGGTGGTTTGGTGTTAGATAATTACGACATCACCGCGGACGTAGGGTCTCAAACGGTGACCATCAAGGAGTTCCCCGTTGTTATCACTGATGGTGAAGTTAGTCTATTCTTCGATGCTAGTGCCGCCGTTGGTGGAACAAATCAGCCGAAGCTGTCGGCTCTGGAAATCATTTCTACCGGCCCGCTGGACAACCAGCCACCCGTGGCCCTAGCTGGTGCTACCCCGACTTCGGGAGCAGCACCATTGACCGTACAACTTGACGGAACGGGATCAACTGATCCAGATGGTAATGTGGTTGCCTTTGCTTGGGATTGGGGTAACGGCACTACTAGTGGACCGATGCCTTCCATTCAACTGGCTGAGGGGGTATACACGGTAACATTGACGGTAACGGATGATGATGGTGCCACCGATACTGATGAGATTGTAATTACCTCGCTGGCTGATGGTGATGGCGATGGAGTGCCAGACGTAGATGATAACTGTCCGACTATTGCTAACCCCGATCAGAGCCAGTCTACGTTCTACGCTGACTTTGACGGCGATGGCTTTGGTGACCCAGACTTAAACAACAGTATCCAAGACTGTGAAGCTCCGGCTAATTACGTTGCTAACGCTTTGGATAACTGTCCGGATACGTTTAACCCGGAGCAGGAAGATTCCGATGATGATGGTGTTGGTGATGCCTGTCAAGGCGTAAACACCGATATCTTCTGGCTGGAAGCCGAATGTGCGGAAGTTGGTTCCGCCTGGACGGTCATTGCTGATGATGATGCCTCTAACGGGGAGTACGTTGTACGCACCGGGAGTAGCTCCACTGCAGCTCCTCCAGAGGATGTACTTGCTAACCAGATCCGCTTTACGCTTACGAACGTAGAACAGGGCGATTATCACTTGTACGGCTTGGTCTCCGCAGCTTCCACCTCCGACGATTCCTTCTGGGTCCGAGTAAACGGTGGGGCCTGGATTCGCTGGTGGCAAGGAATGATCATCGGTAATGATTTCAACTGGAATGAGGTAGTGGAAAGTCCCTTTACCCTCAACGAAGGACTCAATACTATTGACTTCGCCTTCCGCGAAAATGGCACCTTACTTGATAAGATTCACCTCAATACGGAAGGTACCTTGCCGATTGTGGTTGGACCCGTTGGCGCAAACTGTGATGGCCCGGTCAACCTTACCCCGACTGCCGTTGCGGCGGCTTCGCCGACTTCCGGTACCGCTCCTTTAGACGTGGAACTGGACGGAACGGCTTCTTCTGATCCTGATGGCACCATTGTTACCTACTCCTGGAACTGGAACGGTGGTACCGCTACGGGCGCTACCCCGGATGTTACCCTGACGACCCCAGGTACTTACAACATCACCCTTACGGTGACCGATAATGGCGGTGCTACCGATACGGACGTAGTACAGGTCGTTGTTGATGAGCCAGGTAATACCCCACCAACTGCGGTGGCTACCGCAACTCCGGATAATGGTATCGCACCACTGCTGGTACAGCTCGACGGCTCGGCTTCTTCTGACGTGGAAGGCCCCATCCAGACCTACTCCTGGGACTGGGGTGGTGCCACCGGTGCTACCGGTGCTACGCCTCAGGTAACCTTTGAAGTAGGTATCTATAATGTTACCCTAACGGTCACCGATGGTGATGGCGCTACCGATACGGACGTCGTGACCGTAACCGTACTGGAGGAAACTGGAGATACGGACAACGACGGTATACCTGACGATGAGGACAACTGCCCAACCGTACCTAATGCTGATCAGGCCGACTTTGATAATGACAACGAAGGGGACGTGTGTGACCCCGATGATGATAACGATGGGGTACTTGATGCCGACGATTGCGATCCTTTCAATGATCAGATTGGAGTAGCCACTACGGTTTACTACGCTGACTTCGATGGCGATGGCTTCGGTGATCCAGGGGATAGCCAGGTAGCTTGTAGCCAACCGGACGACTTCGTACTCGATGGTACGGATAACTGCCCGGCGATATTTAATCCCGGTCAAGCCGACAACGATGGCGATCTAGAAGGAGATGTTTGTGATCCGGACGACGACAATGACGGTATTCTAGACGGAGCAGACTGTGATCCTTTCGATGATCAAGTAGGTGCACAGACCCTCTACTATGCTGACTTCGATGGTGACGGATTTGGTGACCCCGAAATGAGCCAATTAGCCTGTACCCAGCCGGATGACTACGTGCTCGACAATACTGATAACTGCCCAGATGAGTTTAACCCCGATCAGGCCGACAGCGACAATGACAACATCGGTGATGTATGTGATTCTGCTGGGCCCGGCATTTCAGAATTCTGGCTTGAAGCAGAATGTGCTGAAGTAGGCTCCGCTTGGACAGTAGTAAGTAGTGGCCAGGCCTCTAACGGGGAGTACGTCGTTCGTACAAATGGTAATTCTACGGGCTCCGCACCTCCGGACGTTCCGATGAATCGACTGCGCTTCACCCTCCTAGACGTTGAAGCCGGTAACTATTACCTATTCGGTAGGGCTTCTACCCCCACGAACCTGGATGACTCCTTCTGGTTCCGGATCAATGGTGGCCCGTGGATCCGCTGGTTCAGTGGCTTCCAGTTCAATAATAACTTTGCCTGGTACAAGGTCGTGGGTAACCCCTATACTCTTAATAGTGGTACCAACATTATTGACTTTGCCTTCCGGGAAGACGGTGCCCGCCTCGATAAATTGCACATCGATCAGGACAACTCACTACCAACCGGACTCGGCCCCGTGGCCGAGAATTGTGGGCCCATCCCGAACCAGCCACCAACGGCCGTGGCAAGCGCCAGCCCGGATAACGGACCATCCCCTTTACTAGTTAGCTTATCCGCCTCAGGATCATTCGACAACGATGGCAACATCGTTAGCTACGAGTGGAACTGGAACCGTGGAAGTGCTTCCGGCGACTTCACTACCGCTATTTTCAGTACGGGTACTTATAACGTGACCCTTACCGTAACGGATGATGATGGTGCTACGGATACTGACGTAGTTACTATCGTTGTATTCGATGAAAATACCGACACGGACAATGATGACGTACCAGATACGGATGATAATTGCCCAACGGAACCCAACCCCGATCAGGCTGACTTCGACAGTGATAATGAAGGCGACGTCTGTGACCCCGACGACGATAACGACGGTGTCTTAGATATCGATGATTGTGATCCGTTTGACGCTAGTGTTGGTGGACCAACTACTTATTACGCTGACTTCGACGGTGACGGCTTTGGTGATCCTGGTGATAGTCAGGAAAGCTGTACCCAGCCGGATGGCTATGTGCTCGACAATACTGATAACTGCCCAGACGACTTTAATCCTGATCAGATGGATACGGACGCGGACGGCAAAGGAGATGCCTGTGATCTAGATGAGCCTACGGAGACGGAATTCTGGCTGGAAGCAGAATGCGCTGAGGTGGGAAGTGCCTGGACCATCATCAGTAACCCACTTGCTTCCAATAGCGAATACGTTGTCCGAGTCAATGGTAACTCTACTGCAGCTCCTCCTGCGGATGTACCTGCTAACCAGATCCGCTTTACGTTGGAGAACGTAATGGGCGGTAACTATTACCTATTTGGCCGTGTGTCCGCGCCGACTAATCTCGACGATAGTTTCTGGTTCCGAGTAAACAATGGTGAATGGGTGCGCTGGTTCAGTGGCTTCCAATTCAATGAAAACTTTGCCTGGTATCGGGCAGTAGGTGATACCTACGCCTTGAACGACGGGACGAACGTTATCGACTTTGCCTTCCGCGAAGACGGTTCGCGCTTGGATAAATTGCACGTTGGCCTCAGTTCTAGTATTCCCGGAGCGATCGGTCCGGTTGCGGAAAACTGTAACCCTGCCGCTAAGGCAATCAGTAGCAACCGCGAAACGAAGCCAAGCATTGGCCTAAACCGGAATACGCTGTCGCCCGAGCAGGCGGAAACCCGCTTAGTGCTTTATCCGAACCCCACGCGGGAGCTATTGAACGTTCGCCTCCAAAGTCCTTACTCCGGCCGGGTGAAGGTGATGCTGCTCGATATGAACGGTCGCTTACTGCGCACCATCGATTATGATAAGCAAGCGGGCGAATTAGGTGCCCGACTGCGCGTCAATACCCTCGTTCCTGGAACCTACCAGTTGCGAGTAATTCAGGGGGATCGACAGACGATCCAGCCCTTCGTGAAATTGCCTTGATAAGCTAAGCGGAGGGAGATTGCCCCTCCTTTCCGTCGGAGCTTCTTCATTTGAACTATACGCCGCCATCGTAGCAAGTCTACGGTGGCGGCTTTTTTTGGCGCGGCCGCAGGTGCTCACTATGCTCGTCAAACGGCGGCCATGGGAGGTTTTGCAGGGCATTAACAAGCCATCAACGTGTACTTATTACCTTTGCGCTGCCCAAATCGACCAGTATGACCTTTATGCGTTCCTTGCTTTTTTTATGCCTCCTTAGTTTGGTAGCCTGTAACGGCAAGCAAGATTCGACCGGTGGTGTCCAAGAAGAGCTTCCTTTTGGCGTTACGCTTTTGACTTGGCGCTATCTGACCCAGGATGCGGAGATCATCAAAGGATTTGAAACCCGGCTCAATACTAGAGTGAAGGTGGTAGTGTGGCCCATGCGCGATATCATCGCCGCAGCGCAAGCCGGCAAGCCGCTTCCTGCTGATATCGTACTGGTACCTACCCTGGAAGATGCTATGCGCCTGGAAGGCTTCGGAGCACTTCAGCCCTTCTTTGTCGATGCGTTTACGAACGGGGACGTAGCGGACCGCTACCTGGACAACGAAGGCTATTACGCTGGCCTTACCCGCTGGACCATGGTGACCGTCTATAACCCCAACTCCGTAACCCCAACGGAGGCCGGTACTTACCGGGGCATCATCGAAGCGCCGCTTCGCGGCATCCGCCTCGGGTTGGCGCATCCGGATAGTTCTGGTATTGCTGGAGTGATCAGTGGCCTGCACACGAACTTGAACCCCGATGCGGCGGCCCTTTGGGCCCAGGGTATTTATCAACAAGCTACCGGTGGGATGCAGGGCTCCGACTACGACCAACTCGAAAGAATGCTCCGTGGTGAACTGGATATGGCCGTCGTCAGCCTGGGAGCTGCCGTGCGCTGGTTCCTCAACGGTAACCCGCAGCACTTCAAGGCTGCCGAAATTTGGCGGGTACGCTTTCCACATACGGAAGCTACCGACATGAATTTCTACAATATGACCTGCATCACTATGGTGAAGAATGCCCCTAATCGTGAAATGGCGAGCCAGCTGATCAATTACCTTTTTGCTAAGGACGTCCAGGAAAAGCTCTCTTCGGCTTGGTTTGAATTCCCAACGCATACCTTCGCCGAGGGGGAAGATTACCTGTATGCTTTCCCTGATCGCCTGGGCCTAAAAGTCGGTGCGGAAACCATCGAGCAAAACCTCCCCATCGCGTGGGCGTTGATTAATGCACAGGCGGGACAGTAAGTGCTCCGTTAAATACCACTTTACCTTATTTGACAAACTCAGTTGGCACCCGCGACCGCGCCCTACTTCAAATTACCAAGAGACCAAACCAAGAAAATGCGTACCTACTTTTTTTTCCTGCTAGCGATAGGCTATTTACTTCCCACCACTTCCATCGCCCAACCAGACCGTTGGCAACAAAGCGCTACCTACTCGATGGAGATTGATATGGACGTCAAAAAGAACCAGTACGTGGGTAATCAAACCCTGGTTTACACCAACAATAGTCCCGATACCTTACACCGGGTGTTTTACCACCTTTACTTTAATGCTTTCCAGCCAGGAAGTATGATGGATATTCGTAACCTTACTCTTCCCGATGCGGATAGCCGTGTAGGCAAGCGAATCAGTAAATTGAACAAGGAGGAGATTGGCTACATCAAGGTGAATTCGTTGACCCAGGACGGAAATCCCGTGAAGCACGAAATGGTGGGTACCATTCTGGAAGTAGAGCTAAACGAACCAATTTTACCCGGAGCTACTACAACTTTTGAAATGAACTGGGACGCCCAGGTGCCCTTGCAAATTCGCCGCTCCGGTCGTGATAATAAAGAAGGCGTGCGTTACAGTATGGCACAATGGTACCCTAAGCTGGCCGAATACGACTACCAGGGCTGGCACGCCAACCCTTACGTAGGGCGTGAATTTTACCACATTTGGAGTGATTTCGACGTGAAGATCACTATCGATAGTGATTACGTGATCGGCGGTACGGGCTACTTACAGAATCCCGAAGAAATTGGTTACGGTTACGGCCCGGAACCTAAGAGGCGCAAAAAGAAAATTACTTACCACTTCAAAGCGCCAGAGGTCGGAGATTTTATGTGGGCGGCTGACCCCGAATATACCCATACCAGTCTTAAGCGCGCGGACGGGATGACCATGAACTTCTTCTTCCAGCCCGGAGAGAAGACCAGTGAAAACTGGGAGAAGTTGCCCGCCATTATGGACGAGGCTTTTGCCTACATCAATTCCCACTACGGCCACTACCCCTACGAGCAGTACAGCTTTATCCAGGGGGGAGATGGAGGTATGGAGTACCCTATGGGAACCTTGATCACTGGTGAGCGCGGCTTGAGAAGCCTCGTTGGTGTTTCTGTCCATGAACTTATGCACAGCTGGTACCAACACTTACTTGGTACCAATGAAAGCCTCCATTCCTGGATGGATGAGGGCTTTACGAGTTGGGCGAGTAGTGAAGTGATGAATCACCTCCGCAGGGAAGGATTACTAGAAGGAGGAGACCGAGAAAACCCACATGCTGGAACCTACCAATCATTACGGAGGTTTCGGGCTACTGGCTTGGCGGAGCCCCTTACTACCCACTCCGATCACTTCGCTACCAACATCGCCTACAGTCGGGCTGCCTACACGAACGGTTCCGTTTTCCAGGAACAGCTGCGCTACATTATTGGTGAAGAGGCCCACGCCTGTACCCTTTTACGCTACTTCAACGACTGGTCCTTTAAACACCCCAACCCCAATGACTTCATCCGGATAGCCGAGAAGTGCTCAGGTATGGAACTGGATTGGTATAAGGAGTACTGGGTATATGGTACCGATTATGCTGATTATGCGGTGGAAGACGTAAAGGCAGAGAACGATAGCGAAACGACCATTGAGCTAAAGAAAGTTGGCCGAATGCCGATGCCGGTAGAAGTGCTCGTCAACCTTAAGGATGGTAAGCAAATGTGGTACTACGCTGCTCCTCGCATCCTACGCGCTACCAAAGACCAGCCTGCCTACGCCAGCAGCTGGACCATCCTCGAAGACTGGCCTTGGACCCATCCTACCTACCAATTCACGGTGCCGGTGAATGTGGATCAGATCAAATCCGTACAACTTAATCCAAGCATGCGGATGTACGAAGACGACTTGGATAATAATAGCTGGGGGAAGGAGTAGACCGGCCTACCGGCCTTTTAGTAGTTGGTAATTAGTGGTTGGTAGTTAGTGCTGGACCAATTACCAATTACTATTCACCAACTACTAAACACCAACCCTACCACCGTGGGCACCGAATGCACTCCGCCTTACCGAAGAAGGTGAAAAAGGACAGCTCCAATGCTCCGACGCTATTGGTAGCTGAGCGCAGCCGAGAAACGTTCAGGTCGTAGTTGGCTGCGAAGCGGTAACCGGGGCCATTCCACTGTCCGACGAGGATGATAGCATCTGCCCCCGGGCCGTTGATGCCAGCATTAACGCGGTAGGCGGCACCCAGGGAGAGGTAACGGCCATCGCCAGTTTTGGTCCGCTCCAGATTGAGTAAGGCCCGAGCCAGGAACTGGTTATGTGGCCCCTGAAAACTGGCCACCCCGAGTAGGCTAAGGGTAGTATTGCCTAAAGTTGGAGTAGGGAGGTTACCTCCCGCGTGGAAGGTCCAGCGGGTAGGTAGTTTTACCGTTGTTTGGTTGTCGTTGGCGGGGTTGTCAATGAAGCGCAGCTCCGGCTGACCGAGGTGTTTGGCGGAGATACCTAGGCTAAAGCCATAACCATTTTTGGCGTTTTCGAACTGGGTGAGGAATACCCCGATGCCGTAATCGAACATCAAAAGATTCTGGAAGGCGAGGAGTTCGTCGGGGAGGTTTGGGTCGTCGAATTGATCATCGAAGGTGAGGTTGCCCTGCTCTAGATTGTACTGAAGGTAGCCAGCCTCGATGCCACCACTCAGTAAGCGAGTCTGATAGCGAGAGGAAAAATCTTTGGTATAAGCGAAGCTACCGAAAAAGTCAATACGGCGTAGGCTAGGGTCGCCCTGCCAGTCAGCCATAACGTAAGAACCGAGGGCAAAGTAATCGCCATCGTCATTGCCGCAGAAGCGCCGCTCGATGCCGGCCGTCATGGTCCGGTAGGAACCATTACCCAAGAAGCTACGCCACTGCTCCCGGCCACGAAACTGTAAACGGGTGGTCGCATCACCGGGGATGAAACCAGTGAGGGCCGGATTGTGGTAAAAGCTGGCTTCGTCGAAGTTGGTGAAGAGGCCGTCTTGAGCGATAAGTAAGCTCGGAAGTAATAAAAGCAGTAAGAATAATTTTTGGGAAAACATTTTTGGTCTATTAGTGCTATTGGTCTATTGGTACTATTGGTGTTTTGCTTTTTGAAATTAGGGCTTATGAGTGCCAATAAGCTGATGAAAATTCTTAATGATCGAAGTGGTATTTCTTATGTTGTGCTTATAGACTAATAGTACCAATAGACCAATAGCACCAACAACCTAAACCCGTTAGTGAAAAACGCGGACACTCCCGCTCAACTCTTTCGTTTCTCCATCCACGTAGCGCACTTTGGCCTGATAGACGTAATAGCCGGGAATGACTCGCTCCCCTTTGAAGCGCCCGTCCCAACCGAAGGCCAGGTCGTTAGGCGGGAAGTCCTCAGCGGAGAAGAGTAGTTGCCCCCAGCGATCCCGGACGTGAAAGAACTCAATGGTCTCGATGCTCTTTTCGAAATTACTGCGGACGCGAAAGATGTCATTGCGCCCATCGGCATTAGGCGTGAAAGTATTCGGGATGTAGACTTCACGGCCTAGGTTAACCTTGATGACTACTTCGTCACTCGCCGGACAACCGCGGTCGCCAAACATCGACAGGAGGTAGGTCGTGTTGGAGAAAGGCCTAGCGATCGGTGTTTGACAATCGGTGCAGTCTAGCCCAGCCGCCGGCGTCCAACGGAAGATCGGATCGTCGGCGTTGAAGAGGATGGTGTTGAGCGTTACCTCTTCGCCTAGTTCCAAAAAGATGGTATCCTCGAGGATGTCGACCGAGACGGGGTCGGGTTCGATGATCTGTCGTTCGAAATCGAGGATGCAGCCGGCGGAATCCCGGATTTCTACGCTGTAAAAGTTGGGGCCGAGCCCGTCAAAACGCGAAATTCCCAAGCCCGTTTCGTTATAGTTGTCGCTGGTGATCTGAATCTGGTAGGGTGGTACGCCACCAGAGATGGAGCGGAAGCGGATGGCACCGTCCATAGCTCCGTGACAACTGATCTGCTGGACCGAATCAAGGCTTATGATCGGTGGGTTTTCCGGTACTACTGCTGGGACATCGACCGTACAGCCGTTCACGTCGGTCACCGTGAGAATATAGGAACCGGCGAAGAGCTCCGTAGCGTCGCCATCGCTACTGCCGCCGGCCCAGGTGACGCGATAGGGCCGTACGCCACCGTCAATGTCGAGGGCAATCCGACCGTCAGCGCCGTTGGCGCAGGTGACTTTGGTGACGGTGGGGACAGCTGTTAGCGGGGCAGTCTCGGTGAAGGTGGCCTCCGTTTGAAACCTGCAACCTTCCCGATCAGTAATACTTACCCCGTAGGTGCCGGCGGTGAGCCGATCAACGATGGGGGTATTGCGGCCATGCGACCAGTCGAAATCGTAGGGTGGGGTGCCGGAAGTAACCAGTAGGGAAAGTAGCCCACTACTGTCGCCGTTACAGATCACTTCTTCGCGGCGGTCGAATTCGGCCAGCACCGGTGGGTGGATGGTGACCCTAACCGAAGTACTGTCCGCGCAGCGGGTGTCACCCGCCACGGTGAGCACGACGTCGTAGGTACCGGGGGCAGTGAATTCGTGGCTGGGGTTTTCATCAAAGGAAGCGGTGCCGTCGCCGAAATCCCAGAAGTGGGTCTCTACGTCCCCGCTGGCCATACTGGTGAAGGGAACGGATTCGCCGAAGCAGACGTCCTGGGTCGTCACTTCGAGCTCGGCTACGGGAGCTTCCCGGATGATGATCTCCTGGCTGGTTTCCGCAAAGC
>JBCDGT010000037.1:0-10591 GCA_038750915.1 Bacteroidota bacterium | reverse complement strand
CTGATGGTGAAGTAGGTCTGGGCCAGCAAAGACGCACTTGCCCCTGAACAAAGTAGGAGCAGGAATAGTAGCTTATTCATAATTTTGGATTGCACTATGGTTATTTATTCGTCGCTTCGGAGAAGTGGCTCCCAAGTGTAGCCTCCAATTTGCCTAAGCGGTTTTCGAATTGCTGGTTACGGACCCTCAACCGATTATTCTCTTGCGACAGCCGTTCAATTTGCCGGGCTAACTCCTGGGTAGCGCTGACGTTCAACATTGATATGGCCTCGTAGTCCACGGTATGAAAGTCGTCTACCTCTCTTCCGTAGACGAAGATGGCCGTGGCTTCCGTGGTGGGTGCCGCCAGGCCAGCCACCCGAAAACGCGTTGGTTCTACCTGCGTCACGGTGTACAGTTGGCTGCTGTGCTCGGTAATCAACTTGACGCGCTCACCCACCACTAAATCGGTGGCCAGTTGGATCCAGCCCGCCCGGTGGATGGTTTTTTGGTAAATATCCGGGATGACCTCTCGGATACCTTTATGTACCGCTTGTGGATATACCTCCACCACCTGTTGGGCAATCACCTTTTTGTGGAGGCCGCTCCCCTTAAGCAGGGTATCGATGTGCCGGTAATCGGTGATTTGAATGTCCAGCAGGGTACGCAAATCAGCACGACTGTCCGCCCGCCCGTAGATTTGCTTAATGCGCTCGTCGGAATGGGCGTTGAATTCGCTGGCCGCGATCCGCTGGTTGGCGTAAAGGGAATAAGCCCCTACCGTTGCCCTGGTTCCAATACCCCCATTACTACCCAGAAAGCCGTAAGGCCCTATGTCACTAGAAAGCGAACCGAGAATTTCCACCTTGGCCCGCGTTGGATGGAGGGAACCGATGCCTAAATTGCCATTTTCCGTCAGGGTCATCAGGATATTATTGACCAGCGGATTAGCTTGCCCTCTCGGTTTTACTAGCCATTGGAATAGGGGAGTATCCGTACCGCTCCGCGAATCAATCCGAAATAAGCCCCCGATGGAATCGTTCAACCTATTCTGGAAAAAGGTATTTACGCTCATATTGAGGATTGCGTTTTCCAAATTATCGTCCGGATCCTCAGTAAATAAACCCGTTGGTAGCGCTGCCTTAGCAATGGCGATATCGCCGTTTACCGCCAGGGCGGAATTGAGGTTACTGGTGCCAATACCTACTTTCCCGGTAGCATCAATAAACAAGCCTTCATTATCGCCGTCACCCGACAGCCAATTACTGCCCAGTTGCAGGTTGGTGGTGGCCAGGTGGCTCCCCAAATTATCGCCGGGTACTCCGGTTAGTAAACTTCCATCACCGCTGAAGGAACTGGCGGTAACCCCACCACTTGCGGCAATATTGCCGACCACTTCCAATTGAGCCATGGGACGCATAGTGCCTATCCCAACTTGACCGGCACTATCAATGATCGCTACCGGCGCACCTGCTACGTCAAAACGTATGGCATCGTCATCATCACTTGTTTCTACCTGAATCTTTGTATCATTATCCCCATCGAAAATAGCAGCGTTCGGTAAGACAAAGCTGTCGTCGGGGGTAATCGCTGAGTAAGTGGGCCGTTTGCTTACGGTGTACTCAGAGATGGAGGAAAAAGCTGGGCCTGGGGTACCAAAAACAATATACCCTTTCCCTCCTACGGAAAAACCACTCGCTGCTGTCCTAGGTGGCCCAATGACATCCGCTCTACGGACCCAGCGGTCGGTGGTGGGGTTGTATTCGTAAAAACTTTTACTAAATCCATTTGAAGCAAAGCCCGTCCCTGCATATCCTCGGCCGAATAACGAAAAACTGGCTGCGTCCTGCACCTGAATGGGATAGTCTGCCTTCCTGGTCCAGCTATTAGTAGTGGGGTCGTATTCGTAGAAATCCTTTCCCCCCTCGCCTGCGCCCACGTAGCCTTTTCCATTGATCACAAAACTAAAAGCAAAGGCTGTCGCCACTGGAATAGGAGCAATGGCAGCCCATTGATCAGTAATTGGATCATAGGCATAAAAGTCCATCTTCTTTCTGTCACCGCCGAAAACGAATCCCGTACCTAAGTAACCCTTTCCACCAATTACGAATCCCACCGCATTAAATCTGAGCGAGCCAGGAAAATCGGCTCTGCGGGTCCAACTGTTGGCTACGGGGTCGTATTCGTAAAAATCCCTCGAAAGCCCATTGTTGGAGGTTCCGGTTCCTACGTATCCTTTGCCGTTGATCGAAAAAGCAACCGCTCTTTCTCTCCCTGCTCCGGGAAAGTCAGCAATTGGTAGGAAGTCCCCCGTGAGCGGATTAAACTCAAAAAAAGCGTTAGAACATACGCCGTTAATATCATTACAACCCAAGCCCGTATACACTTTTCCGTTGATCGTGAAACTGACGCCTCGCTCAGACTCATTATTGGAGTTAGATACTAGTCGCCAGGTTCCCCCCACTACCTGAGAATCGGGCGAAACCACCAGGGGGCAATCTTTCATCCAGGATGCCCCGTTGTAAATATCCGTACAGTTATCGTCGAGGTTAAAGACGGTTAAGCCCGTTGCCGGGCTGGTAATGGCATCCCGCTGGTTGGTGGTCATCCGTGGAATCAGGATACCCTTAGTGGATGATTTTACGTCTAGGATAGCGCTGGTATCCGGGGCCGAGTTGTCGGTGTTGATGCCCACCTGGGCGGAAAGTTGGCCCGCAAAGATATTGGTCAAAAGGACCAATAAGAGTGTAGTGGGAAAGCAGTGGCGGTACGGAAGGGACTGCATAGGTAACGATTTGATGCGTCAAAGTTCCACCCATCGTGGTAGTCTTCCTTCCGGTATTGTCTACTTCTTTATCGTTATTGTCTGAGGGTTTTCGTTATTGTCCAAAATGTTTACGGTATTGTCTAGTTCAATTTTAAGTGGTTGATTTTTAGCTTTTTATGATTGGACACCTTTCCGTCGTCAGCAATTCTACGGGTTGACGTAAACGCGTGGTTTTACCTACGTTACTTAATGGGTTCCGCTAGGAACCCGGCCGAACTGTATGGTGATTTGTAGCGACGGGGCATGCCCCGTCGCTACAAAATCTAGCATAAATGGCCGTGATTCCCTGCGGAATCACCTGTAGATACCGGGAGTGATTACTGTGCACAATTTACCCGGGGAACTACTGTTCCGTTGCTTTCGCTTCTTATTCACGTGATCACCAAAGAAAGGCAGGATGTCCAGTCTTGCTTTATCCCCGCATTTTACTGGGCGGTACACCAAATTGCTTGGTAAATTGATCACTGAAATAACTAATCCCGTTGAAACCGACTGCGTAGGCAATTTCTGATACGGACCGTGAAGTCGTTTGTAGCAACTGCTTTGCCCTTTGCAGCCGTAAGGTCCGGAGATAAACGTTGAAGGATAGGCCGGTTACCGCGGAGAGCTTGGCGTAGAGGTTGGAGCGACTCATCCCGATGGATTTAGCGACGTCGGCCGCTTTCAAATCCGCATTGTCCAGCTCGGCCATCAGGATTTCCCGGAGTTTAAAAAGAAAGGCCTGTTCCTGGTCTTCTGCGGCGGGAGCTACCGCGGGGGCCGTCGTTAGGGCCAGTTGCTGGTACTTTTTTTGGAGCTGTTGCCGGGTGGCCAGTAAGTTACTCAGGTTGACCATCAACTCTTCGTGGTGGAAGGGTTTGGGCAAGTACACGTCCGCCCCCTGCTTGAGTCCACTCAGCCGGCTATCCAGATCGGCCCGGGCCGTCAGGAGGAGAATGGGGATATGGCTGGTACGTTCGTCTTGCTTCAGCGTGGCGGTCACTTCAAAACCTGTTTTCTCTGGCATCATCACGTCAGAGATGATCAGGTCGGGGGTGAGATCTAAAGCGCGCTCGATGCCCGCTTGGCCGTTGTAGGCAAAGCTCAGCGTATACTGTTCACGCAAGCACTGGTTAAGGTATTCGACTACGTCCAGATTGTCCTCGATGATTAATAAGGTCGGTAATTCGTCCTTGATCCCCCGCTGATCGGCCCAATCCTCGGGGCCCGTAGCCACGGTTAAAGGCTCTACCAATGGCACCACTTCCTGTAGGGGAGCCTCCCGCCTTGCCGGTAGTATCACGGTGAAAAGCGATCCTTGGCCCAACGTACTGTCCACCTGAATGGTACCGCCCAGCAGCTTGACCAATTCGCGGGTTAAAGCCAAGCCAATCCCCGTACCACCGGCTGTGGCGGATGCTTCTTCGACTTGGAAATAACGATCAAAGATGTGGGGTAAATCAGCTTTGGCGATGCCCTTTCCAGTATCCCGAACGCTTATGTTTAGCTGGTCATCTTCCTCCTTTACGGTCAGGAGCACCTTGCCCCCCGTTGGGGTATACTTAATGGCGTTAGAGAGTAAGTTAGTCACAATCTGGCGTATCTTCTCGGCATCGTAGTCCACCCAGATTTCTTGCTGCGGGCTCTCTATTTTCAGTAAAACGTTGGCAGCGTTCGCTAGCGAAAAATAACTCTCAGTGATATAGCGCAAATAGCGGAGCAGATCCCCTTGTTCGTAGTCAATCTGTAGTCTGTCGTGCTCAATTTTTGATAAATCGAGCATTTGGTTGACCAGGTTCAACAGGTTTTTACCATTGCGACTAATCAGGGATAGCTGCCGCTGTAACTGTTCCAGGGTGGACTTACCAGCTTTAAGGCGCTCGGAGGTGCCGAGGATAACGGTAAGTGGCGTTCTGAATTCATGGGTGATATTGGTGTAAAAGCGAGAGCGGAAAGCATCGATTTCCTTTAAGCGCTCCGCCTCTTGTTGCTCTGCCCGCAAATCGTACTTCAACCGCAGCCGCCGGATTCTCGCGCGTCGCGACCACCAAAATACCCATCCTAACAAAAGGGCGTATCCCAGGTACGCCCAAGTAGATCGGTACCACGGAGGAACGATGGAAATGCCTAAGGTAGTCACCTGGTCTCCCCATACCATATCTCCGTTGGCCGCTTTGACCTTAAAGGTGTAGTCTCCCGGGGCCAGGTTGAGGTATACGGCCCGATTATCGGTGCTGACGTGGCTCCAGGGTGCTTCGGCGCCTTCCAGATAGTAGCTGTAGGTATTCTTGCTTGGGGTCGTGTATTCCAGGGCCGCAAAGCGTAAAGCGATACTATTCTGGTGGTAGTCAAGGGTGATTTGCTCGGTAAATTCGATGGCCTGCTTCAGTACTTCGGTGCTGTCCTTAATGCTTACTACTTCATTATTGATCGCCAGTTGGGTAAGCCGTACGGCTGGCCGGTGCGGATTATCCTGTAGGTCATCCGGGTGAAATACACTCAGCCCATTGATCCCCCCGAAGTACAGGGTGCCGTCGGGGCCTTTCCCGTAGGCCAGGGTATTAAACTCATTACTCTGCATACCGTCGGCAACCGTAAAATTCCGCACGTCACCCGTTGCGGGATGGTAGTTAATGATTCCCTTATTGGAGCTAAGCCACAAATTGCCCGCCGCATCATTAAGCACGCCGTAAATCACGTTGTTGGGTAGGCCATTACTGGTATTCACTACGGTGATCTCCTGGGTGGAGGCATCCAGGCGGTGCAGTCCTCCTCCTTTAGTCCCAATCCACAGCACGTTCTCATTTTTGGGATCGACTAGTAGGCTAGCACAATTATTATTCCTTAAGCCTTCCACTAACGTAAAATCGAATCCATCAGTAGTTGCTTGCCCCCGCACTAAGCCGTTGGAAGTAGCCACCCAGAATTGACCGTTTTGGGTTTGGGCCAAGTCGTAAACCGTAAAGGACTGGATGGGCCGTAAAGCGAAAGTATGAAGGGCGGACTCCCCCGTGCGGGGATCGTACTGGAAAAAGTTGTTTTTATGCGCCAGGTACAGTTTTTGGTCTCGCCCTAAGCAAAGCCTAGATTCTCCACCAAGGTAGATTCCTTTAAAAGCTACGGTCCTCCTCTCCGGATGATCATCCTTGGGAAAATGCTTAAATTCAATATTTCCCGCACCAGCGCCCGTAACGTCTAGTAAGGCCAACCAACTGCCAGAGTCCGTACGGCTCCAGGCGTGATTTAAGGCATTGGTATTGCGAAAAATTTGGTTGACCGCCTCGCTGATTTCGGAGCGCTTACGCCCGGGTATTACCGTGGAGAAAGGGGGTAGCAGTTCGCCACCAGGAACGGAATAAAAGGAGTTCTGGATGGACTGCCCCGCTAAATAATTCTTTACCTTCAATTTCCGGGGACCCACTTTTCTTATACCAAGACCAGCGGTTCCCACCCAAACTACTCCGGATCTATCGATGCATAAGCTCTTGATTTCGTAATCTATTGCTTCCACTACGTAGCTTACCGTACCCGCAGCAACTGATGGCTTATTCAATAGGCTTGCGACCTCGAAACCAAGCAATTTATTATCACCAATCCGCTGCAGCCAAAGAAGATCTTGAGACTTATCGTAAGCGAAAAAAGGGGAGAAAACGAACTCGGGTACGATCACCTCCCAGCCGCTCTCTTTTTTTACGCACAAGTTAAAGCGGTTACCTCCCAGAAGATCGCCGCTTAGCCCTAAGTTGGGTCCAATTTTAGAGAAGTAGGAAAATTGTCGGTACGGGGACGCGTCGGGGAGCGCGGTGGTTTCCAGCGTACGCACGTTGAGCCGTATATTTTCATTTTGGGCATTCCTGCCGACCAAAAATTGAGGGTCGTCCGTGGTAGCTAAATAGGAAGAACCGGCGGGTAAGGCGTCAGTCTGAACTTGTTCTAGTAGTAAAGTGTCCGCCGGGAAATCACGCCAGAAATTGGCGGGGAAGCGGAGCCTGAGCAATTGCCTTTCAATCGCATTTAGCCAAAATTGGCCCAGTTCATCGCGATAAATGGAACCAAGGCTCACGATGGGGTGATTACCTGGAGACGCCAACGGAATCCGGTAGAACCGCTTGGTCTCTTTGTGCAAAAGGCTTAGGTCAGTACTTTTGGTCGCAATCAACAGAAAATCACCTTCTTCCACGATACCCGTCACCCAATCGTTAGCGATGGTGTAAGGATCGTCCGGATCGTGGGTGAATTCGACAAATTCGCGCCCGTCGTAACGGTTCAGTCCATTTTTTGTTCCGAACCACAGGAAGCCTTCCCGGTCCTGATGAATGGCTGAGATGTACCCTTGGGATAAGCCGTCCTCGATGGTCAGTTTCTCGGGAGTAATCACGGTCTGCGCTCCCAGCTGGGCTACCAGCATCACTAAACAGACCGACAAATGAACATACCACCTCATAAGCTCCCAAAGTTAGGGAACTATGCCCAAGCGGTGGTGTAGTTAGCGTGCGCTAAATGTGTTCGTCGGCCAACCGTCGTAGGAGGCTAGTTGTGGTGTTGCAATCACGGCGCTTATCACCCAAGTTGGCACCTGCGTCCGCGCCATATTAGCTTTCTTTTTTTGGCGCTTCCGCGGGTGCAAAGAAAGGTAGCGTGTTTAGCGGGTGATAATCACCTTGTGCATGGAGTTTTGGCTACCAATTGTAGCTCGGAGCCAGTAGGCTCCGGAAGGTAATTGTTGTACCGGAAGCCTCAGTTCGGCCAAGCCCTCCGCCAAGAATTGTTCGCGAACCACCTGGCCGGCACTGCTGAGGAGTTGCACTGTGCCTTGCTCGGCTACGTTACTGAAACGAATGTTCAGGTCAACACTAGCGGGATTGGGATATACGGATACCGCTAACACAGCGGAGGAAAGTTGTACGGCGCGGACGTCTGAGTAGGTGTAACTTCCGTCAAAATCCACCTGCTTGAGGCGGTAGTAGTTGAGTCCACTGTGCGGTTGGTCGTCCCAACTCTCGTAATGCCGTTCGAGGTTGGTCGTGCCGGCACCCGTGACGGTGCCGATGGGGATAAAGGTGTCGCCATCCTCCGAGCGTTCAACGGCGAAGAAATCGTTGTTTTGCTCGTTGGTGGTCGTCCAACGTAGTTGGACTTGCTTACCGGCTGGAGCGGCGGTGAAGGCCAAGAATTCTACGGGGAGGGCGTCGGCCGCACAATTAAAGACGTCGTCGGTGAGTTGGGTACCTGGGAAACCGAAACAATCCGGGAAGCCGAGCCCGTCCGGACCACAGGCGGTAAAAAACTGGTCGTCGAATACGTCACTGGATTCAAAGCAAATATCATCCGGCTGGGTCTCTCCCCCCGTTTCGTAGGCCAGCGTGACCCGAAAGAGGACGGCTGGCGTACCCGTGATGTTGTCCTCGGGAATGCTGCCCGCGGAAAGGCCCTGCTGGAAGGAAAAAGCGAAGCGACTCTCGGTATTGTCGTTTTGGACGAAGTCCCGGTACACGGGGAACCCGGCCGTTTGGCCCAGAACTGCCCCGTCCGGGTAGGATATGGTCATCCGGCCATTGGCCACTACGTTGGGCCCGAAGGCCGCGGTGTTGTAATTGAAGTAAAGCAGGCCCGACCCCAGCTTAAAGGAGCTGGTAGAGGCCAGCGTTACGTCGAAGGTAAGGCCACTTCCATCGGCTGTGGGTTGTTTGTCGGCAATCGCGAAAGCGATGGTTTGCCCCCGTACATCTGTCGAATGGAACAGTAAAACGTAGGTCAGTAAGACGAGGAAAAAGTATTTCATGGTGTTGGTATTGAGCACAGGAATGGCTGGCGAATCGCAAGTATTCGCAACGGGCCAGACCTGAGGAGATCGGTTGTTGATGGTCCGCTTACCCCCTAGTTTCCTTACGGAAAATTGGGGCCGGCGACGATGTTTAGTTTAGTAATTAAACTGGGCACCCCGCCCCAGATTGGGGGTGAGCCTTAGTTGTATTTCGGTGTTTTGTACCTGGCCGTTGAGGTCGAAGTCACCGGGCAGGTAACCGCTCTGGCCGAGGGTGGGGATGGCGCCGTTCAGATCGTTGGCGAGCTGGATTTGTCCGTCGCCGTCAAAATCTCCGGCGAAGAGGGCAAAACTGCCGTCATTGAGCAACTTAATGCCGTTGGTGCCCCCCAGAACGAGGCCGCCGTTGGTGGTGAAATCGAAGGCCAGGGGCGTAGCGCTGGCGGTAAAGGTATTTTGGCTGCGAATGCCCAAATGGTTCCGATGCCGGACCGTCAGGAAAAACGCGGCACCTGCGTCCGCACCCGGAAAGGACAGGGGAGACTGGCCGTCGAGCTCCACCACGTCACCGTCCCGTTGCAGGAGCGCCGCCCGGGCGGTTACTACGGGATTACCCGCTACCGCGCTGCGTAATTCTACGAACACCCAGTCGACAATGGCATCGTCAGTGGACTTGGCGAACACGATGGGGAGGATGGTTTCGGTGCCACTCCCCGCGCCGTAGTCGTAGCCTGCGCTGGCGGCGTAAGGCGTTTGGGTTGGCAGGTTATTCGTGGTCCGTAAATCATCGCGCATGGTAAAGGTGGCGGGATCGTAGGCCCCTTCCAGCAGTACCCTGAGGCTCAGTTTCGGGGTGGCCGGACCGAGCGTCCAGCGCGTCAGCAGGTTGATGCCGTCCACGTCGACCGTATTGGCGGTCGCGTCGGTACCGGTGCTAGGGGGATTGAACCAAAAGTTAGCGTCGTTGCGCCAGAAATCCAGCGCGTTCTCGGGAACGCCGTTCAACTCCGCGTCGAAGTACTGGAGCTGCGCGGTGACGTTTAGCTCCACCGTGTCAGGGGGATCGAATTCAAAATAGCGGGCGATCCCCTGGGTGTTCCCACTTAGTTCCTGGGGTACGTGGCCGCGCCGGATGGTCAGGGTGCCGAGGTCGTCGGTGGAGGTCAGGCTACAGCCGATATTGCCGGGGTTCACCCCGGTAGGAGCGTTGAGGGTGACGGTTTTGGTCACAAAACCACCCGTGGGGCCGGTAATGCGGCTGGTTTCCGCTTCCCCCACGATGCGGCCGGTGGCCTCCCCGAGGGTGAGCGTTTGCCCGTTGAGGTCGAGGTTACCCGCCGTCATCCGCAGCTCATTCTCGACCCGGACGACTTGTTGCAACTGACTGCCGTTGGCCGTCTTGTTGATCTCCAGATTATAGAAGGTGGAGATACTGTCGCCCCCGATGGCCGACTGGACATCCGTCCCATCGCCGAGGATAATTACGGTACTGGTGTCGGCGACGAAAGTACCGCCGTTGCGGAACTGGGTATTCTGCAGGACCAGCTTGGTAGGGCCGGTTACGCGCAGGGTGGCCTGATCGATGCGCAAGGTATTTTGCGCACGGACGCCGACCATCCCGTATAGTAAAAAGAAGAGAAGGATATTGGCTTTCATATGTTTAACTTTTACGGATCAGGTTATTTTTTGGCATGGTTTTGCAGCAGGGCCTCCAACTTGGCGAGCCGCGCTTCCACCTGGGTTTCGGCTTTTCGCAGCCGCTGGTTTTCGGTCTCTAACTTCTGGACGCGCTCCATTATAGCTCGGAAGGCTTCAACGTACATCGCATCGTAGGTGCCGTAGGCGGTTTGGAGGTAACCCTCGGCATCCTCCTCAACTAAAGTGGGGAAGACTTCTTGGATATTTTGGGCCGTAAAGCCGTACTGCGTACCGAGGGGGCGCTCGTACCCGGTTTTATGGTCATCCCATTCGTAGGTGATGCCTTTGAGTGATAGTAGCTTTTCCAAAATGGCTTCTGCGTTTAACTGCTGTATGTTCTTTTT
>JBCDGT010000036.1:0-10652 GCA_038750915.1 Bacteroidota bacterium | reverse complement strand
TTTCGCCAAGAAGTGATGTGACCAATAAATTTCATGCCGAACTTCAGAAAAGTCTCATCAATCAGAAAGGTACAACCATCAACAGCTGATAAATTATCATCCCCAGTCGTAAAGCGAAGAAATTCAATACTACGTCCGTTATTTCGAAAATCACTATCAATGCAGGTAACAATCGCTCCGGAATTTTCTCCGGGTCCGAAACGGTAGGTACCAATACCGTTGCGGGAGTTTTCAATCAGACTACCGTTAATTATCGAAACCGTACCTGTAGATGCATCCGTTTGTGGTGACCATGGATTCGCTTCCACGTAAATTCCCCGCCAAGCTTGGTTTAAACCAATACTTATGGAGGTGATAGTGCCTCCATCTACGATCAAGTGGCCTCCCTGGCGGACATTTATTTTACGCCAAGGGCCAAAGCGTACCGTCCCCTTTATGGTAAGGGTTACTCCACTAAGAACGGTAATGTCTTCATTTAGATCTTGGGTGTTTTGCCAACAAGCATCTTGGGAAATGATTACTTCCGATCGTAGCGTAGCATTACAGAAAAGAAAAAAGCAAAAAGCGGTAAACGCGATAAGGTTAGTAAATCGTCGCATTACTCGGATGAGTTTTAAGGTTAAATCGATGCTAAAAACAACAACGATCCGCCCCGAAATGGGGCTTCAACCTTAAAGGGACTAAGTTGGCCAAATGTGACTTTTCTAATAAAAAAAGTACGTAAGGCTTAGCGGCCAATTTCGAGTGATTCAGTCATTTAATTGACTTTTTGCGCAACCGCAGGTGCTAACTGAGCGCGCCGAGCGCGTGCAAAGTGAGGTAGCAGTATCATTTTTATTGATAACTCGGCTAACCCTCCACTACCACTCCTTTCCAGCGTACAATCCCGTAAAGCACCGCCAGGCCAATCGCCATTAACAGCATACAGAGGACCCAACCACCACCAAGGACGGAGGCAAGGAAACCTAAAATCAGTGCTACACTACCCACCGTGAGAGCGTAAGGTAGCTGCGTCCGAACATGGTCGATGTGGTTACAATCTGAAGCAAGGCTAGAAAGAATAGTTGTGTCTGAAATGGGAGAACAATGATCACCAAGTACACTGGCGGCAAGGACAATGGAGATAACATTATAGAGTAAGCCCTGAGCAGCCTCTACCTCCCAGCCGGCTCCCTGGGCTACCGCCCAGGTCAGCGGGATGGCAATGGGATACAGGATCGCCATGGTGCTCCAACTCGATCCGGTGCTAAAACGGACAAGTGCCGCTAGCACGAAAATGATTGGTGGAATAAAATACGGATTCAGGCTGTTTCCCAGCAGGTCGACTAAAAAATCCGCCGTGTGCAATTCTTCCGTCGTAATGGCCAGCGCCCAGGCCAGGGTTAGAATCATCACTGCGGAGAACATGGCCTTAAACCCAGAAGTAAGACTGCCCATCGTTTGGCCAATATTCATGATCCGCTGTCCCACCGTTAGCAGAATAGCCACGACTACTCCACTGATACTGGCCCAAAGAAGTGCTACGTAGCTATCCGCTGCTCCGATAACTGTCCCAAGCTTACCAAAGAAACCGCCTTCCATTGCCCCCCAGATCGCTCCCCATCCATCACTAGCGGGAGGATTGGAAAGATCACCGTATACCGAACCTAGGCCCGTATCGAGGAGGCCAATAATCGTCATTATAATAACAACCAACACCGGAATAATGGCATTACGTGCACGCAGCGGCGCGCCTGGTACCGGCTGGAGGTCTTCCGTTTCTTCCACCACTTCTTCTACCGCTCCCCTAGCCTTTACTTCGCCCGTTCTCCGGGCCCTTTGCTCCGCTCGCAGCATCGTGCTATAATCCCGTTTAGTCATGATGAGCATTAGGATAAAGGCAAGGGTAAGCACTGGATAGAAGCTGTACTTCAGGCTTTGCAAGAAAATGGCGTAGGGGGTTATACCCTCTAACGCGCTTACGCCTTTGATCCCATCGCCGATGTATCCGAGCTCCGCCCCAATCCAGGTAGTAATAAAGGCTACTGCCGCTACGGGCGCAGCCGTAGAGTCAACGATGTAAGCCAGTTTTTCCCGGCTCACCCGAAAACGATCCGTTACGGATCGCATGGTATTGCCAACGATGAGGGTGTTGGCATAGTCGTCAAAGAAAATAGCAACGCCCAGTAACCAGGTTATAAACTGAGCGGATTTGGCCGTCTTGGCGTACTTTGTCATCCGGTCCACCACGCCCGCCATACCGCCATTACGGCTGATGATAGCGACCATCCCTCCGATCAATAGGCTGAAGACGATTACGGAGAGGTGCCCACCGTCGTTCAAGGCTTTGACAACGTAGTGCTCGATGGTTTGGAGTAAAGATTTGACAATGCCTAAGAACCCCTCGAACCGAAGTCCGCCAGCTACAAAGGCCCCAACCCAAATACCTGCAAATAGAGAGATAAGCACTTCCTTAAAAATAAGGGCCAAACCAATCGCAATCAGTGGAGGTAGAATGGACAACCAGAGGGGGATCCGTCGCAGCCGATTCGCAGCATTTCCGGTCCCATCACTGAGGTGATACAATTCAATGTTACCGCCGGCTCTGATCAGGTGAAGCCCGGGGTCTACGGCTACTACTTGGCGTCCATTACTGTCCGTCAGACTGATGGTTTCGCCGTTAATGCTTACGTCAGTTGCGGTCGCCGGAAATACAAGGCCTTCCGCGCTGTATTCTAGTTCAGCGAGCCAATCAATCTGGCTGTTTTGGCCGAAAAGCGGACAAACGGCCAATAGCAGACTAATTATCAAGGGGGCAAACGTAAACTTTGGGTGGGGCATAGCGTAAAATTAGGGTGGTAATATAAGGTGTCCACCTCTAGTTGTGGCTTTGGTTTGCTCTTCCTCACCTAGTTTGCACCGGCGGCCGCGCCAAATGGTAATTAGTTGCTGATTCCAAAAGTCGACAGTTATCCCAATGGAGGTGCCTGTTTATCCCCTTAACCGATATGAACAATTATAAGTAGTGCTCCTTTCCAGTTAAGCTATCGTCGCCCCAAAAGCCTTATATGAAAAGACTGTCTTTACTCCTGCTATTTTACTTAATCACCCCCGGCGAAGCCTTGCCATTATTTGCCCAGGTTTTTGACTTTCAGCCAGCCTACCCCCGAGTGACAAGCGCGGAAAACCCCTTACCGCTCGCTTGGTTCGGCGGCCTGAACACCCCTCAACCCCAGTCGGTCGACCTGGATGGTGACGACATCAATGACCTCCTAATTTTCGATAAGGCCGGTCAGCTTTTTCTTGCCGCTAAGGGCGATGGTAATGGGAACTACGAAGAAGCTCCGGAGTTAGTAGCCTATTTCCCGAGCGAAGTGGAAGAATGGATGTTACTGCGTGATTACAACTTGGACGGACTGCCCGATATGTTCCACTATTCCCCCGATGTTGATGGAGTAGCCGTACGCCGTGCTCGCCGCCGTTCCGACGGCTTGCTCACCTTCGAACTGATCGATTTTGGAGACCCATTGCCCTTGCTATATTTCCCTTTCGAACGGAACCGAACTTCTATCTTCGTTTCCAGTATTGACTATCCGGCCATTTTTGACGTCGATTTCGATGGCGATTTGGATTTACTGACCTTCAGCGTCGCTGGAGGGCAAGTTGAATACTATAAAAATATGGGTGTCGAACGGGGCTTAGGTGCCGACACCCTGGTCTATGTGCTCGAAGACCAGTGCTGGGGTGGTTTTTTCGAAAGTGGTATTACCACCGCACTGGACCTCGCTCCTACCCCCGGCGCCTGTTTCTCCAACCTACTGCCTCCTAATAGCAACGGAAGACCCCGCCATGCCGGTTCCTCCCTGTTGGCGCTCGATTACGACGGCAATGGCCTCACGGACCTCATCCTGGGAGACGTCTCTTTTCGCCAACTCGTACTCGCTCTCAACAACGGAAGCCGAGAAGAAGCGTGGATTTCTGAACAGGATACTACCTGGAAAACGACCGATCAAATTGCTCAAATCCCTACCTTCCCCGCCGCTTTCCATCTAGACATCGACCAGGATGGCGATCGCGACATCATCGGTTCTCCTTCTACTACCCTCAACGGGCAGGATGTTGAAGTAATGTGGTTCTACGCAAACGAAGGTAGCGATGCCACCCCCGATTTTCAGTTCCAGTCAAGTAATTTCCTTACCGATAGAATGCTCGATCTTGGCACTTCCGCGAACGTGACCGTTTTTGATGCCAACGCCGATGGCCGCCCCGACCTTGTCCTCGGAAATAATGATGAATATACCGGTACGAACTTTCTCGATAGTCGACTTCGCCTATTACTCAACGTCACGGGTGACAACGGTGAAATTGCCTTTGAGTTAATCAACGAAGACTACCTGGGGCTAAGTGCCTTTATGACTACCTCCTGGGCTTTCGCGCCTACCTTCGGAGACCTGGATGACGACGGTGACCTTGACGTAATCATCGGTGAACGCCGAGGTAACCTAATCTTTGGGGAAAACACTGCCGGCCCTGGCAATCCGGCTACTTTCGCCCCTTTTCAGTTTGAATGGAAAGACATCGATGCGGGGCAATTCGCTAAGCCCTTTCTCAGCGACCTGGACCGTGATGGGAAGTTGGACCTACTCGTCGGCGGCTTCGACGGTCGCATTCGCTTCTACCGCAACATCGGTACCAAGCAGGTACCAGATTTTGATCCATCTCCCCTTGCGGATGGTAATTCACTACAGTTGGGCGGCATTAATACCAATCGTCCTGGGGTAAGCACCGGCCACCCTACCCCCTGGGTATTACAGTATTCGGACCATACGCTGGTAATTACCGGAAATCGAACGGGCACACTTGAGGTCTACCGCTTTGGTATCGATAGCAGCTACACCGAGGACTTTACGCTTCTTACCCAGTCTGCTGACGGCCTCGATGTCGGTGGTTTCTCCAATCCGGGCTTCGGCGACTTTGACGGCGATAAAGAACTGGAACTAGTGGTCGGTAGTCAACGCGGAGGAGTCACCTTCTTCCGTACCAGCCAACGTGTCGATCAAACCGTTAGCATTTTCTCGCCACGTCGTCCTGACTTTTCCTTCCGGGTATTCCCCAACCCTACCGATCAGCTAATCACCATTTCCGGTTGGCCCCAGCAAGGGGTTGCCGAGGTCCATTTATTGGATGTTACCGGCAGACTTTTACGTACTACGACTATCAATACGGCGCAGACGCAGGTGCGATGGAATTTGGCATCGCAAGCACCAGGCATTTATTTAGTTCGGGTTACCGGCGCTGCTGGCGCTTCGGTGAAAAGGGTGGTAGTCCGATAAGGGGTAACCCCTAAAGGAGCTTGGACCTCCAGGTCCGATTACGGTAATACCTCCCAAGTCGATACGCCCCAAACCACCGTCCAAAGTCCCGTTCGCCACCAATTAACCCTCACTAAACGGGCAGACAATGGCAAGTGATTATCCGCCGTATCGAGAGCGCTATGCAGGGGAACCGCCAGGAAAAAGGTAATGAACCATACGCCAGCTATAAGTAGCGTATTCCCCAATACGTCCCAGCTGGCGGCAACCAGGCACAGCCAGCCATAAACCATCAGCTGGCCCAGCATGATTGGCAGTACTACGTAGGTGACTCGTTTGGTGTAAAGGCCGTGCCACTGTTTAAAATTTACGCCCTGCAAGTAGAGAAATGAGGGGTAGATAACTAGCTGCACCAACCAGATCAGCACCAAACTAGCCGTATCGAACAGCAAGCGCAAGGAGGCAAGGAGGCTTAGGTCTAAGAAGTCAGTCGCCATCGGTATACCTTGTGTACCCGCCAGAGGATAAGCCCAAATGGTATCCACCAGATAAAATCATTGGTGATCAAGGTGTAAAAGAAACCAAAGGGAACCAGTCCCGTAAGGTAATTCATCAGGAAACCCGCCGGCCCGAATAGCTTACCCAGTCCGCCTACAGCCACAATGGGCCAGTGGCGCATGGGGTCGTAGCTCGCCCACCAGTAGCCCAATCCGTAAACTCCAATGACCATCCCCATCCCCTGCCAAACCATGGGGTGACGCATGGGCTCCATGCCAACAAGTTCCCAAAAGTGTTGGGGGAACAGCACGACCCAAGCACCCCAAAGGATATTGTAAACAGCCGCCAGGCGGAGAGTAGTGGTCATCCAGGGTGGAGAAGACTCATCTTTAGTTTTTTCCTCTTTCATCGCAAGGCACAACGTAGAAACAGGAAGATGGTTACATTAATTTTTGCGTCATCCTAAAAGAACCGTAGGCTTCTAGGTCTGCCAGTGGCTAATTTCCTTTTCAGGAAATTAGCCGACTATAAGAAGTTTTGCTAAAACACCTTCTTCAGTACCTGCGACCGCGCAATAGGAACGTACTCCTCTTGGTCTACCTAGTTAACACCTATGCTTTATATGGAACAAAGCAGACCTGGAGGTCTGCACTCCTTTAGTGTAAGAATATTATTCGAGTTTCGATATTTAAGCAAATAAGAGGAACAAAAAAATGGGAGAACAGCCAACCGGCCATTCTCCCATCCTAATTGTTAGTACGTCCCTGATTAAGCCAGGAAAGGAGCAATTACTAGGGCTACTACGGACATCAGCTTCAGCAGGATGTTTAGGCTGGGGCCAGAAGTATCCTTAAACGGATCACCTACGGTGTCACCGACAACGGCAGCTTTGTGGGGTTCGGAGCCTTTGTGGAAGATGGTACCTTGTACGGAAGCACCTTCTTCGAACATTTTCTTGGCGTTGTCCCAAGCGCCACCAGCGTTAGACTGGAAAATGGCCATCATCACCCCGGCGGAGGTTACGCCAGCCAGGAGGCCACCGAGCATTTCGGCACCACCACCGAAGCCTACTACTACGGGAGTAACTACAGCAATCAGGCCGGGCATAATCATTTCGCGGATAGAAGCAGCGGTAGAGATCTCTACACACTTAGCGTAGTCGGCCTTACCGTCAGCAGCGTCGAAAGTCGCTTTGTCAGCGGCACTCCACTCGGATTCTTTCTTGCCTTCGTTGCGCTTCATAACTTCCAGGGCGGCCTTCAGTTCGGGAATGTCATTGAACTGACGGCGTACCTCCTGAATCATATCGTTCGCAGCCCGGCCCACGGCTTCCATGGAGAAAGCACTGAAAAGGAAGGGAAGCATAGCGCCAAGGAATAGACCGGCCATTACGTAGGGATTAGCGATGTTAATCGCGTCGATACCGGCGGTTTGCATGAAGGCAGCAAAGAGGGCTAAGGCAGTAAGAGCGGCGGAGCCAATGGCAAAACCTTTACCGATGGCGGCAGTGGTGTTACCTACAGCGTCCAGTTTGTCGGTACGCTCGCGTACTTCCGGCTCAAGGCCGGCCATTTCGGCGATACCGCCAGCATTGTCGGAGATAGGACCATAAGCATCAACGGCTAGCTGAATACCCGTATTAGAAAGCATGCCCACGGCGGCAATAGCGATACCGTAGAGGCCAGCGAAGTAGTAAGCGCCAATGATCGCGGCGGCCAGTACGATGATCGGCAGTGCGGTAGAGCGCATACCAACCGCCAAACCGGCGATGATGTTGGTCGCCGAGCCGGTCAAAGATTGGTCTACAATTCCTTGTACGGGCTTCGTGCCGGTACCGGTGTAGTATTCGGTGATGTAACCGATACCCAGGCCAGCAACAAGACCGAACAAGATGGCGTAAAAGACACCCATGTTGCTGTACTCGACGCCACCGAAGCTCCAAGTTGCGGGCAGCAGACTGGTAACGGCGAAGAAGGTAGCAGCTAGCATGATGACGGCGGCGATCAGTTCACCAGTATTGAGGGCTTTTTGTGGATCTCCACCTTCCTTAACGCGCACGAAGAAAGTACCGATAATGGAAGCAACGATGCCGATACCCGCTACCACGAGAGGCAGCAGTACAGCATTCAAGCCACCGATTTCCGTAGCTTGGAAAGCAGGCAGGGCCATAAAGGCAGCGCCAATTACCATCGTACCGATGATGGAGCCTACGTATGATTCGAAAAGGTCGGCCCCCATTCCGGCTACGTCACCAACGTTGTCACCAACGTTGTCAGCAATGGTAGCAGGGTTCAGGGGGTGGTCTTCGGGGATTCCTGCTTCTACCTTACCTACGAGGTCCGCACCTACGTCAGCCGCTTTGGTGTAGATACCGCCACCAACGCGAGCGAAGAGGGCAATGGAGGAGGCTCCGAAGGAGAATCCGGTCAGTACCGTAATCGTCTTCAGTACGTTATCAGTCGTGTCGATACCAAATTGGTTCTGGAAAAGGAAAAAGAGGGCACCAAGACCGAGTAAGCCAAGGCCAACTACACCGAGGCCCATTACCGCACCGCCGTCGAAGGCAACGCCAAGGGCTTTCCCGAGGCTTTCTCGAGCAGCGTTGGTAGTACGGACATTGGCTTTAGTAGCGACCCGCATGCCGATGAAGCCAGCGCCAGCGGAGCAAATAGCACCAAGTACGAAGGCTACGGCGATCATCCAGCTAGAGGTTGCAGGATCAGCAGTGAAAGCGAGGAGCGCCGCGACAACGGCTACGAAGATGGCCAGCACGCGGTACTCCGCTTTGAGGAAGGCCATGGCACCTTCGGCGATGTTATCACCAATGCGCACCATACGTTCGTTACCGGGGTCCTGCTTGGACACACCAGCGGATTTAATGGCCATAAAGACCAAAGCGAGAATACCCAAGGCGGGTACCGCCATAAGAATAGTAGAAACCATAAATTTTAAGAGATTTACTTGTTTAGAAGAAAGTTGCCAGTCTTCGAAGACAAGCGATCTAGATGGCCGCAGGAGGGGTTGAGTAGTTCAGCATGGGTGTATCGCCCCCCTACGCTTCAAAAGGTCGTTGACCCGAAATTCGCCGCAAAAGTAATGGATAGCAGGCTTTCAAGCAAAAAAGCTTCCTACACCATAAATAGATGGGGTGTTTTCACCTAGGCGCTACCATAAGCAATTTCCTAATTTTTCAAAAATGCCTGAGTCGTTACTCCGTTTGGCCCCTGAATGCGGTAGAAATAAGTTCCGCTCGTCAGGCCTGACAAATCCGTTGCCAGGGTGTAAAGGCCAGCGGGCTTACGACTTTGCTCCAACCGACGAACCAAGCGGCCGGTAGCATCGAGTAGGTCGATACTAAGGGACATCGCTTGATTAAGGCCATAGTGAAGGTTAGTAACCGGCCCGGCCGGGTTGGGGTAAAGCGACAATACCCGGAAGCCGGGGAGGGCGTTGGGATTAACGGTAGCGTTGATAAAGTCGGGAGGAGTAATGGGCGCAGGGGTATCCTGAGTAGCCTTGGGTGGTGTAGGTGTGGCGGCGAGTGTGAGGTGGTTCTCTCCATTAGCGGTGTAAGCACCAACACCAAAGCTCTCCGTAATGGCTGGCTCTAAAATAGGCGTATAGTAGTAGTCTGCCTGAACGCTACCGGGCTTTACGTCAAGAATGAAGTAGCCGTGTCGAATGAGGTCAACATACTTCATATGAGGGTTCGGGTTACCTTGAACAACTTGCCCAGGGGCAACGATGGGCCGGTTGAGCTGAAACTGTAGCCCAAGAGCAGTAGTCGTGCCCAAATTCTCATCAAAATTAGCCGAAGAAATACTTGGCGTGGCAAATTCTACGGCTACAGCCCCCTCGCCGGTAACCGGTTTATAGTTGGTTGTTGTATCGTAAAAGGGTAAGAGTCCCTCGCTAGGAACCTCGCGAAACTGTAGATCAACCGGTGGTTGAGCGATGTCAAAAGCAAAACTGCTGTGAAAATCACCCGTCAGAATCACGACATTATCAATATCGTTAGTGTCGATGAAGTCTATGAGCTGTTGGCGCTCGGCGGGGTAGCCATCCCAAATATCAAGGAAAAGACTCTCCGTCTGAGCGAACGTAGCCCCCGTTATTTGGCCAGCCCAGCCAATATTGAATTCTGCGAAGATGACTTGCTGCCCTACAATCTTCCACCGTGCCGTAGAGTTCTTGAGTTGATCTAATAGCCAAGTCTTTTGGGTAGTTCCTAACAGCGTTCGGTCGGTCGCGTACAGTGTAGAATCTTCGATATTTCTAATTTGCTGCTCACGCCCCTCCAGCCGGGTATCTAACATAATCAGATCGGCAATGTCCCCGTAGGAAACCGTGCGGTACACCCGTTGATCTTGCGTTTCACGAATTGGCATCCACTCGAAATAAGCCTTCCGAGCACGATTTTCGCGAACGTCCCAATCACCCTCTTCTTCTGGCTGGTGGTTTTCGGCACCATCCTTCCAGCTATCATTGGCGGTTTCGTGATCATCCCAGACGGCAATCATCGGATGTTGCTGGTGTAGGCGCAGAAGGTTGGTATCCAGACGGTAGGTAGAGTAGCGGCTACGGTAGTCGAAGAGTGAGACGATTTCCTCGGCAGGCTCCACTTGTCGGTCGTTCCAAACCGAATCACTGCCGTACTGAAAGTTTTCGTATTCGTAGATGTAATCGCCCAAGTGGATGATGGCGTCTAGGTCAGTGCGGGCTGCTAGGCTACCGTAGGCATTAAAATATCCAGCCTGATAATTACTACAGCTTACAACACCAAATTTGAGGTGGTCCACCGCAGTCGCGGTTGGAGTAGTTTTCGTTTTACCCGTCAGGGAGTTAGCACTAAGCGCGGAGAAG